>CAYILS010000033.1:2333-9457 GCA_964364325.1 uncultured Pseudomonadales bacterium | reverse complement strand
TAGATTAGGAATTATGTTTCTATGATACTGGAGTACTATACCAAGGAGGTATCACAAAGCACCCGCGACGCAGCAGTTCACCACCCAAAAAGAGTTTGATCAGTGGAGCGCGGTAGTGGGTGAAGTGCAGGGACCTATCCAAAAACTAGCCAACGTGACGGTAGACTCAGAGCCCGGATTAGAGCTCTTCGACACTCGCCAGGGTGACGACAACTGGATCATGATCGTCTGGGTACGCAAAGACAATATCAATCTCTATCTCACTTTCCAGGGCAACAAGGCAATTACGCAAGACGATACCTACGCCATTGACCACATCGTTTCCGAATTTAAGTTTGTCGCCCCGCCCTCTGCTAACAAAAGCGGGGAATAATTATATGACCTGGTTTTTACTCCTCTGTGCTCATCTAATCGGTATCGTTGGCTACACTCTATTGCTGAGAAAAAGCGCCTTAGGCCAGCTCAACAAACTCCTCATGGCGGCCTTGATGCAAACCGGCATTTTCCTTCCCTCAATCATCTTTCTCGTGCTTGGCAAAGTTGAGTTCATCCACTCCCCGCAAGAGTGGTTCTTTCTGATCCTCGGCGGCTGTATGTTAGCTGGCCTCATGATAACGAATGTCCTCGCCTTGACTCACCTAGACGCCTCGGTATTTACTATCATTTTTAATCTCAGGCTTTTGGTAACAACAATCCTCGGCTATTTCGTCCTAGGAGAACTACCTAAACCCTTACAAATCGCGGGTGGACTAATCATTCTCGTTAGCATAGTTATGCTCAATCTTCACCAAAACAACCAGTGGCGCAGTAAATCTATTCTAGTTGGAGTCCTCGCTATGCTTTGGTTTAGTTTTCATGCTGTCCTGGAAAAATACAATTTACAACACATTGGCTTTGAAAGTTATTTCTTTACATTCTCCCTCATAGGAACAGTAATTATCTGGCTCATTGTGCTGGCACAAAAAGTCAAAATAAGAGAACAATTGCGACATATTCATGACAAAAAAATCTACGCTTTACTAGTTACCAGATCACTCTCAGCCTACAGCTATATCTATGCCCTTGGTTATGGCTCACTAGCTGTCACCAACTATGTCTCTGGTATGAGTGTCGCGCTGATTGTTTTATTTGGCATATACGCCCTTGGAGAAAAGGCTCAGATTAAACAAAAACTGATTGCAGTTGGCATTGCTTGTTTTGGCCTCGCCATTATTCTTATCAGCAAGCTTATTTCTTAAACGTCGTGACCTTTAACTGTCGGAGCTTTTTTCATGCTTATTTGTGTAAAGCCTTGGTTTGTTTATATGACACCTCAATGAGATTGGTCAGTACAACAACATCAATATCCGAAAGTCGCTTGATGTACAAACACCCTCTTCCCACGGTGTGTTTTCCCAGTTTTTCCAGTAATGCTTGATTACTCTTGAAACCATCCATGAGATAAAGAGTTAAGGCTTGCTTGCGT
This sequence comes from uncultured Pseudomonadales bacterium, assembly GCA_964364325.1. GTDB lineage: Bacteria > Patescibacteriota > Microgenomatia > UBA1400 > UBA12108 > CAJAUT01. Next base: position 7,992 of record CAYILS010000033.1, on the reverse strand, counting down.
GGAGAAAATCCCGTGAGTGGCCAGTCACCCTCTTGACTGCTCCGCTCCGATTTGTAGTGGTACATCCCAAATCCGACAATCGCTGTACCCCACATTTTGGCTTTTTCACTGGTAATTTTTTCAAAAATCTTCAGGAGTTCTAAGCTGTCTCGCCTCTTGTCTTCTGGCTCAACATCCTCTAAAAATGCTCGAGCACTTTGGGTAGTAACCTTGGTTTTTATCTCTCCCATACGTTTATAATACCAAACACGATGAAATATGTTTACCCTCACACCATCCTCGGTGGGACTTTTGATCACTTCCACACTGGGCACGAAAAATTTATTAGCGCAGCTCTTGCGAGTTCCGCCCGCATCACTGTAGGCCTGGTCAAAAAGCCTCGTATTGCCGAAAAAGAGCATCCCCGTAGCATCGAGTCCTACGTACGAAGGGAAAGCGACCTCAACTCCTTTTTCAAAAAAAACAAGGTTTCTTCTAGGGTAAGTATTATTCCTCTATCTGACATCTATGGTACCTCCCTCACCGACCAATCAGTCGAGGCGATCTACGTCACTGAGTCAACGCACGCCAACGCCCTGCGCATCAACGGTGAGCGCACTAAACTTGGTCTCCCCAAGCTCGCCATTCAGGTAGTCGATTATGTGAAGGGTGATGATGGATTGATTGTCAGTTCCAGTCGTATTCGTGCCGGACTCATTGATCGTCAAGGCCACGCATATCTCAATTACGTGTTGCAAAAGCCTATCTATCATTTACCAGAAAATATGCGCCAAAAACTCCAGACCCCGCTCGGTACTACTACAACCAATCTTGATGAACTCGCTTCTATCTTCCCTCCTTCAGCCACCATCATCTCGGTTGGAGATATCGTCTCGATCGATCTGATTAAATCGGGGTATCACCCTGTCATTTGTATCATCGATCACCGCACCCGTAGGCGCAATCTCGACCCTAAGGGGATTACCAAATACTTCCCTCAATCTCATCACACCCTGTCCAATCCACCAGGAGCCATCAACGCCAAAATCGGCGAACTACTCCTCGCCGCCCTATCCAGTTTCCAGGAAAATAAAGTTACTCAAGTCATCGCCGTCGAAGGAGAAGAAGATCTCTTAGCTCTCCCCGCTCTCCTCCTCGCCCCTCTCGACTCTTATGTGGTCTATGGCCAGTACAATGTGGGTATGTGCCTCGTCAAAGTCACGGAAGAAATCAAATACCTTGCCAAAAACTTACTCACCGAGTTCGCTTAAGTATCCCTCGCACCGACGGGCTAATCGCCTTATCTTTGCGGTGGATACACCCGATCCAACAACACGGCCGCCTCTTCCCTTCTTTGAGCTCCTCTACTACCCGCACCACGTGTTCATTTCTCGTCTCTTCCTTTTTGACAAAGGTCACCCAGCAAATCCATTCGTTGCGCGCCAAGGGCGTTAAATCTTCCCACAATTTCAGCGCTTTTACATCTGAGCTCAGCGCCTCGGACAAATCCACAGGAACTTTGTGTACAGTGCCACCTATCATACTTATTTTAGTCCTGGTAACTATTTTTTCGTAATAAAGTGGAGCGCAAAGAGATGACCATCAAATGCTACAGGCACAAGTATGACCTCTGTTTTGACCATTTTGCCGTCTTTCCTTTTCCAGGTGATCTGTGCTTGCGTACCAATCTTCTTGCTCATTGCTTCCTGGTAGGATACCACCAAATCCTCTTGACTTGACTCCGCCACGAAAGCCTGGGGGAAACTGGTCTGGACACTTGCCCATTCTTCGGGGGAGTCATATCCCAAGAGATCCGCAAAGTTTTTGTTACAAACTTTCAACGTATCATCGAGATAGAGGTATATCCCTTGCTCGGAGTTATCCAGAATCTCGGCAAATTGATTGGCAACTCCCTCGATTAACTCTTTACTATGCATGTCTTTATCCATAGTTTCATGGTACTCGATTAATCTATGTAGTCAACCCCAATTCTGTAGTTATAATTTATTGTATATCAATAACAATATATTGACAAACGATAAATAACTTAGTAAGATGCTTTTATGAAAAAAGGCTCAACCCTGTTCTTAAAAATCGTAATTATCCTCATCGCGGTAATAGCCCTCGCAGTGATTATTGTGTTCCCTCAAACCGAAGGTAGGGCCGCCAACTTGGATCTCTTTAGTATCTACAGCGATCCATTGATTATCTATATGTACATCGCCTCCACCCCCTTCTTTATTGGTCTATTCCAAGCATTCAAATTACTTAACCTCATCGACGCCAACCAGACCTTTTCACAAGGCGCCGTGAATACACTAAAGAACATGAGATACACCTCCCTCAGTCTCATCGGCTTTATCGCGATTGGACTAGCCTACATCAGGTTGTTCGCGCATAGCGATGACCCCGCCGGTCCTACCATGCTTGGTATTTGCCTGTCTTTAGCCTTCGCGGTGATCGGTACTGCCGCAAGTATCTTTCAAAAGCTGTGTCAAAGTGCGATCGATCTCAAATCGGAAAATGACTTAACTGTTTAGGGTAAATATGACTATACTCATCAATCTCGACGTCATGCTCGCTAAACGCAAAATGAGCGTCACACGGCTCACGGAAAAAGTCGGCATCACCATGGCCAACCTCTCAATACTCAAAAACGGCAAAGCTAAAGCCATCCGCTTCTCCACCCTCGAATCCATTTGCAAAGCCCTCGATTGTCAGCCCGGTGATATCTTGGAATATGAAGATGAAAAATAACCTTGTCCGCTCACTTGCGATAACACTTGGGATTCTCCTCATCCCCCTAGTCGTCATGCAGTTTACCAGTGAAGTAAATTGGGACCGGCCTGATTTTGTGATCATGGGCATCCTCATCTTTACCACTAGTCTTACCTTCAACCTAGCAATGGGAAAGATGAAACATAACCCCAAAAGACTTCTCGTTGGTGTCGTAATCGTCGCCTTGTTTATCTACGTTTGGGTCGAGCTCGCCGTAGGCATCTTCACCAATTTTGGCAGCTAAATAGTTTGCATATGCTAAGATCATCTTGTTGTAAGCCCAGAACTCGGCAATCTTCGCCTCGAAGAACAAATTGCTCCTGGCAGACAAAGTAATGAGGCTCATTATTAAAATAGTTAATAGGAGCTGTTTATGACAGACAAATTGTCAGAAGATATCGATCCATGGGAAAGCGTCAGTCTTGATAATATGAAGAACTGGCGGTCTTGGGGATCTTGGTTCAGTTGGGGATCACCCATCGGGTTGGGACTTTTCTTCCTCGCCCTCGCCGGTTCCATCTGGATCCTGAAGCAGGCGTTCTAAAGCTACTAGGTAGTATCTCAAACGAAGCATCTTAACCGGTGCTTCGTTTGTAAGTGCGACAAACGCTTATTCGCCAGCTTTTCGAATTGCTTCAAGATCAAGTTTTTTCATTGGCATGAAGACCTTCATTACAGCATCGGCTTTTGCTGGGTCGCGCATCATTTCGTCTAGTATTCTAGGCGCGATCTGCCAGGTGACCCCGTATTTATCGGTACACCACCCGCATTGCTCCGCTTCAGGAACAGCGGATAGCTTTTCCCAGAAAAAATCAATTTCTTCTTGTGTTTCGCACTCCACAATATACGACGTTGCGCCGTTCAGCTTGAATTGCTCAACAGGTCCACCATTGAGCGCCATGAAGCTTATGCCATCCAGCTCGTATTCGGCTGTCATCACCGAACCTTCTGGTCTGCCAGATACTTCTTCACTTGCTTTAGGGTTTTTGGTGATGTCCCCTATTTTTGCCTGATGGTCGCCTGGAGCTGAATTAAAAGTATCTATGTAGTAGTTGGCTGCCTCTTCTCCGTCATTGTTGGCAAACCACATACAGGTAATGAGTCTACTCATATTATTTTCCTCCGGTAGTAAATTCTATCAGCCATTCAATGCCATATTTATCTCGAAACATCCCTGCATATGAGCCCCACGGACTATCTCCCATCGGTCCCTCCACTTCTCCCCCCTCGGATAGGCCGGCAAATATTCTATCCGCCTCTTCTTTACTATCCGCACGTAACAAAATTTTGCTTCGGTTTTCGCGCTCATTTACTTTCCCCATAACCTCGGGAACATCATTGGCTATCAACATATTGTCTGTACCAATGGACAAAGCAATGTACATAATTTTATTGGCTTCTTTTTCTGGAATTGGGAATTCTGCACTCGCAATATCTTTGAAACGTACTACTTTGATAAAGTCACCACCGAATACTGATTTGTAAAACGTAAATGCTTCTTCTGCATTGCCGTTGAAGTTAATCCAAGGGTTTAATGTACTCATACTGAAATGATAACAAATTTAAGTAATTTGATAAAGATATTTAGCTCCCCATCTCCTCGCTTACACGAACTATTGGCAAATTACTTAGACTTTTTCTAGAGTTTCAACCGAATTCTGATTATAAGGAGGGTTATTAATTCTAATCATAAATAAGCCCTCACCTTCCTTCGGCACATCCCAATAAGGAGTATCTCTCGGAATAATTACTACAGAACCAGTTTCGACAGGTATCGTTTCAGTTTGACCATCTATTCCTCTATGAGGAATACCCGCTACCTGCAATTACGTAATACGCAGCATCCGATCCATGATTAACTATCCGCTGATTTACTTTATGAACAAATATCATAGTCATACTCATGCCCAAAGACTGCTCCTCTTCTTCAGTCAACAAACGCCCACCACAAAGAAACAAATTGCGAAACCAACCAACGTCTCCAAGACTCTCAACTAACTTAACAACTTCTGTGCCACTCATGACCGAAATATTAGCACATTTGCATATCCATTTCAAGACTATAGGACAACTTGCTCCTCGGGGTGGATTCGAACCGCCGACCTTATCCTTAACAGGGATTTGCTCTACCGCTGAGCTACCGAGGATCGATTATTCTCTTGTTAACTTTGCAATTATATCACCCCACACTGGAAATCAGAGAGAGAAACACCTTTGCTATACTAGTCTGGATGTCGAAGCAAATAACAATCAATATTCTGCGCGCTTTTGTAAGTGAAGACGGTAGATTTGGCAATCCTACTGGCATCATCCTCGATCTCGACCGTAAACTGAACGGCAGTGAGCGACAAAAGATCGCCACCAAACTCCACTTCACCGACACTGTCTTTATCAATAGCTTAGAGCCCGTCAACGTCAGCTTCTTTAATCCACAACAAGAAACCAAATTCGCGGGTGATTCACTGATTAGTACCACGCATTTGATTGCGCACGTTTTAGGCAAAAAAGCCGATCTTATCGTCTGCAAAGGTGGACAAATTAAGACTTGGAGCGAAGGTGAGCTCACTTGGATCGAGGCCAACATAAATGGTACAGCTGGATGGCAACATCAGCAGCTAGCCAATACCCAGGCGGTCGATAGCATTACCGACCAGCAGGCTTCGCACTACGAACACACCATGGTCTGGGCCTGGATGGATGAAGCAAAGGGGTTAATCAAATCCCGCACTTTTTTACTCGACTGGGGCACGCTAGAAGACCAGGGCAATGGCTCAGGAGCGATGCAGTTAGCAATCATGTTGGGTAGAAAAATCGAAATTCATCAGGGTAAAGGCTCGGTCATTTATGCTGAGCCATCTGAAGGAAATTTCGCCAAAGTAGGCGGAAGAGTGCGAATAGATGC
>CAYILS010000033.1:0-2323 GCA_964364325.1 uncultured Pseudomonadales bacterium | reverse complement strand
ATGCGGCTGTGCTAAACTAAACTCATACAATATGTTTGGAGGTATATATGAACTTTAATTCTTGGGATAGCATGATGAGCTGGGGTGGACGCCCCTGGATGGGAGCCGGTTTTGGCCTCCTGGCCATCTGGTCACTCGTTTGGTCTGGACTATCACTCTGGAAATCCGCCCGCAACAACGACAGGTACTGGTTCCTCGCCCTCCTCCTCATCCACACTGCCGGCATTCTCGATATTCTCTACCTCTTTGTCTTTGCCAAAAACAAACTGGTCTTGGTGAGTGAGCCAGTCAAATCAGGCAAGAAAAAATCCACCAAAAAATAGCAGTGAGCGACCTCATCTCCCGCTTTGCCAAGCGTTCTGACCTGCACCAATCTTTCATGCACGCAAATTTGATGAAGGAAATCGGCTGGCACGTCGAAGGCAAGGTAGGTTCTCGTATCTTCTACCGTTCCCTCGGCCCCCTCACTATCGCCAAGATTCAACGCCCCCGACAAATCGATTTTGGCTGGCTCAAAAAATTCCGCAAGACTCATCGAACCCTCACCACGTACATCGAGCCAGGACTAACCACTAAGCTCCCTACGGGCAAGCTAGGGATATCTGTCGAGCCCTACGCCCATTCCTGCTCCTCCCTAGTCGACCTCTCGGGAGACTCCCAAAAGATACTCGAGAGTTTTTCCCAGAAGACCCGCTACAACATCGTCCACACGCTTAAGAAAAATGATATTTCGATCACTACCGTAGCACTGAACAAGCTCTCACAAAAACAAACAGATGAGTTCTTTACGCTCCATGAGTCGTGGTCCAAGCAAAAGAACGTGATAGGTCATCCACTCTATCTACTCCAGGCCATCCTCAAGTGCTACGGCCAGTCAGGAGACCTTCACCTTTGCTACAAGGGCTCAACCCTTGTCGGCTCCCTTCTGATCCTCTATCACAACCACGTTGCCACCTACTACGCTGCCTTCGCCAGCGACGATGGCTACCACCTCTATGCCCCCACCCTCCTCACCTGGACTGCCATGCAGACAGCTAAAGCCAAAGGTTGTGACATCTTCGACTTTGGCGGGATCTACGACCCACGCTATCCCAAAATGTATAAGAACTGGCAGGGATTTACCAAATTTAAATCCGGCTTTAACCCGACCGTTGTCTCCTACCCTCCCACCACCCTACAGTTATTCTGGTGAACATTTAAAAAGCAAGGAGAAAAAAGCGAACTGGTAGAGATGGATTTCGCAACCAAAAAAGTTTACGGACCCCGCCATAGCGGGGGAGTTCGAGGCGGCTCCGCACCATCGGAGAACGCCGTCTTTTTTGAGTGAAATACATCGAAAACCTAGTGAGCGATCTATTTAATCGAGATAATCCTGCAGCATCCTGCGCTTACTCGGATGTTTCAACTTCCTCAGCGCCTTGGCTTCAATCTGGCGGATGCGTTCACGCGTGACGCCAAACTCGCGCCCAACTTCCTCAAGCGTCATGGGCTTTGCTCCCCTCAGTCCAAACCGCATCTCCAGCACCTTGGATTCACGATCAGATAGTCCAGACAATACTTCTTCGATATTTTCTCTCAGTAGTCGCTGGGTGGTGAGTTCGTAAGGTGAAGCTTGTTTGGTGTCTTCGATAAAATCACCGAGGTAACTATCTTCGTCTTCTCCAATTGGCGTCTCTAGGGAGGTAGTTTTTTGCGAAATCTTCAGGATCTCACGCACCTTCTCGGGGGTAATCTCCATGACCTCTGCTACTTCTTCCGGTAGTGGCTCCCGACCCAAGGTCTGCATGAGTTTGCGTGAAATACGGATCAACTTGTTGATGGTTTCGACCATGTGCACGGGGATACGAATGGTACGTGCTTGGTCAGCAATGGCACGGGTAATAGCTTGGCGGATCCACCAGGTCGCATAGGTCGAGAATTTGAAACCCTTTTTCCAGTTGTATTTCTCTACTGCGCGAATAAGTCCCTTATTCCCCTCTTGAATGAGATCAAGGAATGACATGCCTCGGCCAATATATTTCTTGGCAATAGACACCACCAAACGGAGGTTGGAGGAAGTTAATTTTTCTTTTGCCCGTGCATCCCCCGCTTCGGTCTTTTGCGCCAAATCAATCTCTTGGTCACGAGTCAAAAGTGTAATACGACCAATCTCACGCAGATACATCCGCACCGGGTCAGAGATGGCACGTGAGTCGAGGGACGAGAGGACTTCTAGTTCTTTCTCCAGATCGGTCGTTTCGCGCTCTACTTTTTCCTCGCCGCTATCGGCCACGCTTTCATAGAGGTCAATTTCTTTAAGAATCAGTTCATCGTAAAGATCGTC
>CAYILS010000032.1:0-9848 GCA_964364325.1 uncultured Pseudomonadales bacterium | reverse complement strand
TACACGGTTGCCAGATCATTTGTCAAAGGCACCCCCGATATTGAGTGGGTACCTAAGCGCTTCACTTTTTCATCTTTTGGCAGGTTTATGTAATATGCAGGTTGCTGATCACCTCCTGAAACCACCTGTCCCAAAGTGTACTGTATAAACAGTTTCAAACCTGAAAATTCGCCACAACCAGTGTTTCTTGAGATTTCTTGAAGGTTTGCATTAAGACCGCTAGATAACTCGTCAATTCTTTGATCAATGAGTACGTCTTTTTGTGTAGCAACCATATAATAATATTTTACCACCTCAATTACGATTTCATTAAGATTGACTATCTTATATGGTCGGGATTATCCAATTGTGGTGCGCGTAGGCCCAATTAATGAGCGTGGCAGAGTCGCCAAAACGGTCGAGAGATCCCAAGACCACTACCACAATTTTGTGCCCGTCTCGCTCCACGTAGCTGACGAGACATTCTCCTGCGTTGTCTGTCCAGCCAGTTTTGAGTCCGGCCAAACCAGGGATAACCCCCAAGAGTTCGTTCGTCGTCTCCAGCCGATGGACAATTTGACCCGTAACATCAGTCACGGTAATCAGCTTGGTTTTGGCCATTTCGGCAATGATTTTATTATCTAAGGCAACTGCAGCTAAGACGGCTAAATCTCTGGCTGTCGTAACATGGCCGTATTGCTCTACGCCCGAAGGGTTTTTGAAGGTAGTGTGGTCGAGATGTAAGTCCCTGGCTTTGTCGTTCATGGCTTTAACAAAAGCTATGTATCCACCTGGGTAATTTTCTGCGACAGCGAGGGCGGCGTCGTTACCGGAGTGGACGATGAGACCATAAAGAATATCTTTGAGGGTGATCGACTCCCCTTTGACGAGATCGATCGTCTGACCGATCGCGCGATCCTCATTTTTAACCGTAATGACTGTGTCTAGATCACTCCAATAATCCAGTGCAACGAGTGCCGTCATAACTTTGGTAATCGAAGCGGGTAGTAGGAGTGTATCGGGATTTTTGCTATACATCATGGTTTTACTCCCCAACTCTTGGATCACTACTGCGCGCGCCGTGTGATAAGGGACTTTGGTGCCATTTGAGTGGGGGTAGAGCACTGGAGTGATACTAGGGAGTGTGTAGGCGCGGGTCAGACCCGGGTTTAAGACAATAGTTTGGAGTGCGTTTTGACCAGGATATAGGAAGGCGAGCAGCATACAGCTTAGGGCTAATAGCTGGAGTGAAAAATCTAGCTTCTTAAAAACCAAGAGAAACTCACGAAATACTTTAGTGCTCCACATAGCTACCTATCAGTTGGAGCGATTCTTTGTCGCGCCAGACATTTACGTCGATCGTACAAATGAGAGATCTAATGGTTTTGAGCGGATATTCTTCTTTGCAAGAGAAGAGCATTAGTTCGCGGGTAGTACCGCTTTGTTCGATAGTGAGTTTGCGGTGTTTACCCTCCGCCCCAAGTTTGCGATCCTCCAACACAACTAGATTGTTAATAAGAAACTTAGGTTTTTGATTCGCCATACCAAAGGGTTCCAGTGCATGGAGCAGCTTGGCTAGGGAGAGCGAGGTGGATGACAGAGATAGTGTGATATCAGCTGAGTGATGTTTGACGAGGAGACTGTCGGCAATTGTGGTGTCGGCCAGCGATTCTAACTCCTTGGTCATCGCCGCTACCTGGTCTCCCGCGAGACTAAAGCCTGCCGCTTGGTCATGGCCACCGAGCCCCAGAAAAGGAGTTTTGAGCGAGCGCAAAAGGTCGGTAATATTGACTCCACTGACAGAGCGAGCTGACCCTTTGACCACCTCACCGTTATCACTCATGACGAGCGCTGGTCGGTGGAATAGCTCGGCTAGTTTGCCGGCGACCAGCCCGATGACCCCTTCGTGATAGTCGCCGATGACAATGATCACTTTGTGATCGACCTGTTTGCCGGTGACTAGTTTGAGGGCACGATCCATGTACTCCTGACGGTCTTTGTTGTGCGACTCAATTTTGCCCGCTAACTCCTGAGACATAGCGGCATTACTGGTGCAGAGGAGGCGCAGTGCATCGAGCGGGTTGTAAATGCGACCGGCCGCGTTGATGCGCGGGGCGATGCCAAAGCTGATGTCGTAGGTCGTCAAGTCTTTATTGGTCACACTCATTGCCGCTTTCAGAGCTAAAAGTCCAGGCCGAGTGGTTTGGGATAGTGCTTTGAGTCCATGGGCGCAGATTGATCTGTTGAGACCTGTCAGTGGCATCATGTCGGCGACTACCCCAATGGTGGCGAGATCCAGCAGTTTACTTGCGGGCTCTCCCAGGAGATACTGTGCCACTATCCAAGCCACGCCAGCTCCCGAGGTGGCGAGCGTATGTACAATTGCATTAGCAGGGGGCAACTTCGCCTCTGGTTGGTGGTGATCTGTCACGATTACATCGATATCGGCATCGCGAAAGGATGTAATCCCTACGTGAGCCACAATCCCCGTGTCGACCGTGATAATCAGCTTGGGTGCGAAATCTATGAACTGGCCAGTACCAAAGGAAACTCCTGAGATAACTTCTGCAACTGCTTTATCTCCTAGGCCATAGCCGTGTTTGTGCCTGTCGGGTATAAAAGGGAGTACGCGTGAAGTTGATTCGTTTAGTTTGGCATAGGCAGTGATGGCTTGCCACATGATTGCGGTACTTGTGACTCCGTCGGCATCGTAGTCGCCAAAAACACAAATATCATGATTGTCTGCGAGGTGATTATCGAGTAGTTTTTTGGCTTTGCCGAGTATTGTTTTGGTGAGGCCCGATTCTTTGAGTAAATAGTCGAGCGTGGGCTCTGGAGGGTGGAGAAATACTTCTTGTTCCTTAGCGGTTTTATATCCCCTACTCTCTAGTATTGCCTCAAAAATCTCCTGTGCGGACGCCTCACTCCCTACTTTTGCTCTTACTTTTATATCCATAGCTTTATTCTACCCCAGAGACAGTAGATGCGGGTATAATGGAGAGTATGAAGTTTACCTTTGATAGCGGGGTTACCAAAATCGTCGAGGCGATTGAGGATGCTGGATATGAGGCGTGGATAGTGGGGGGAGCGGTGAGAGACCTACTGTTGGGTATCCCCTCCTCAGACTGGGACGTGACGACCAATGCTACTCCGGAACAGATTCAGCCACTATTTACCGAATGTTTTTATGACAACGAGTATGGCACCGTCAAAGTAGCGGGTACACATATAGGTGAACAGTTTGGACTCGCCGAAGGCGAGATTGACGACTCGATCCTCTACGACATCACCACCTACCGCAGCGAAAGTGAGTATAGCGACAAGCGTAGGCCAGATAGTGTGGAGTGGGGCAAGACCGTGGAAGAAGATCTCAAGCGCCGTGACTTTACGATCAATGCGATTGCCATCAATTTAAAGGGAGAGATAGTTGATCCGTACGGTGGACAAGATGACCTGAAAAATAAATTGATTAAAGCAGTGGGCGATCCGACCGAGCGGTTTGAAGAAGATGCACTGCGAATCATGCGCGCTATCCGCCTATCGGCTCAGCTCGGCTTTATGATTGAAGGTGAAACACTCTCCGCACTGAAGGTTAAAGTACCTAATCTCAAATCTATCTCGTGGGAGCGAATTGGCGCCGAGTTTATGAAACTGTTAGCTACCGATAACGCCACTGATGGGGTGATGCTCATGGTCAATACCGGGATTATGGAGATCGTGATCCCCGAGCTAATGCTGGCCAAAGGTGTGGAGCAAGCGGGTCACCATGTGCACGATGTCTTTACCCACTCTATCGAGGCGCTCCGCGCAGTACCATCGCCTGATCCGCTGGTGCGATTAGCTACTCTTGTGCATGATATAGATAAACCGACAGTCATGAAGGCAGAAGGTCCGCGGGGAATCAGTTTCCATAACCATGAGGTGGTGGGGGCCAGGACGGCGAAGCGGATTGCCGAGCGGCTGAAGCTATCCAAGAAAGAACAGGACCGGATGTTTACCCTGGTTCGCTGGCATATGTTTGTGTATGACCCCAAGATGACCGATGCGGCGATTCGTCGGTTTATCCGACGTGTGGGTAAAGAAAATATTTTTGATATTATCGCGCTGCGTGTGGGTGACCGGGTGGGGAGCGGGAGCAAGACCACGAGTTGGAGGCTGACGGAGATGCAGAAGCGAATAGGTGAACAACTGTATGAGCCACTCTCACTCAAAGACATGAATATCAACGGTGCTGAGATTATGGAAATTTTACAGATCTCCCCGTCACGCAAAGTTGGAGAAATTCTCAATGCTTTGTTTGAAGAAATTTTGGATGATAGCTCGAAGAATACCAAAGAGTATTTGGAGAAGCGAGTAAAAGAGCTAGCATGAAAATAGCTAATTACCAAAATATTCCCTTTCATGGAAACACACCTGACAATACTCATTGTCATCAAGCTGGAATGAAGATGGTGCTCGGATTCTTTTTTCCTGAGGAGGAACACACTTGGGAAGATTTAGAAAAAATTACTGGTAAAAGACCAGGAAAGTGGACCTGGCCAACACAAGGATGGTTGTATTTAGCAAAGAGAGAGTTGGAAGTCACTTATTATGGTACTTTTAATTACCGAGAATTTGTATTAAAGGGTGGAGATTATTTAGTAGAACGCTACGGCCATGAAGTTGGTAGCAAACAAATAGCTAATAGTGATCTTAATTATGAGATTTCTGTGGCTAAAGAACTGCTTGGAAAATATAAACAAGTGATGGATATTCCTACTATTCAGATGATAAAAGATTTTATTGCAGAAAATTGTTTATTGCTCTGTAATGTTAACTACTATCCTCTCTACGGTAAATCTGGATATGCTGGACATTTCGTTCTTATTTATGGTATTGATGATGAGTTTATTTATCTACAAGACCCAGGATTACCTCCGAATCCCAACGCCAAAATACCATTAAATAATTTTCTTAATGCATGGAATTATTCAGGCGAAGAAAATAAGGGATTGACCGTAGTTAGAAGAATGAAGTAAGTTAAAGCTCGATAAACTTTTCCTCACCCTCTTCTTGCAGCGCTTCGTTGAAGAATTTGAGTTTCTTGGGAGTGATCTTGTACATGCGACCATGGATTTTGTCTGTCTGCATGCCTTCAAAGGTATAGTCGGGACTCCCTACTTTGAGCTTGGTACGCCAAAGATCTAAAGCTGCCCTAACCTCAGATTCTATCGTGAGTTGCGTGCAGATCCCGGATAATTGGAGGCCTGCCTTTTTGCCATGAAGTTCTTGGGGTGAATCGGCGATGGCAACTGCTACCAAAGGGTTCCCTACCAGTTGCTGTCCGTGAATTGTGCCGGGCCCAGTTAGGAAGTATATATTTAGATCATTGTCGGTCGCATAGTAGGCGGTAAAAATCCAGGGGAATTCCCCTGCGGTCGAAGCCGACATTTGGACATGATCAACTAGATACTTGCTGATGTGCTCGAGCTCTTGTTGGTGAGTTGTCATACTTATACTTTCCCCAGTGTTTCCTTAAATCTTGCGAAGTTCTTATTAAAATCCATGTACACTAAGTCAATGCCATGATCTACTCCGTATTGCTGAATTTTTTTGTATTCCTCAGATTGCCATACTCCCTCATTTCTAATTTCGAAGAATTTATCTTTAAAAATCGCATACACTGTTTCATCGTTCCAAAAAAGCTGGTACCATTCTGGAAGAGTTTCATCCGCAAATTTTTGTACTACAACATCTATTTCTGAAGCAGAAAAAGTTAAATAGTAAGCATGGACGAATGGATGATTCTGCGACGTGGGAACATGCTCAATTTCAACTCTGATTGGAGAGTAGTCATTGAGAATAAGTGGGTTGCGGAGCGATTCAGATTCTGTGTATCCAGTGAAGTTGCTACTCATTATAGATCTATTTTAATCATAATCCAGATAAATATCAATTATTTTGTTATAATTCTCCTGCCTTGGGTAGGTGGATAATCGGGCTGGTCGCAAGATCAGTCAGGAAAGTCCAGACAGCAGAGTGCAGGGTGGGTAGCGCAAGCTATCACGGGTAACCGCTAGTTTAGAGCAACAGTGACGAACCGATTTAGTTCGGGTGAAACGGGCAATCCTCCCCGCTGCAACCGACGAACTTGGCGACAAAGACAGTAGCACTCCTGAGCCATAAAGTTTGCGGGCATAGAGAAATGATTATCTTAAAAACAGAATCTGGCTTATGCCTACCCAAGGCAAAATAAAAAAATCTAGATTATTTCCTGATACTTGGGTATCCCCTTTTGACTATAATCCAGCATGACCAGACCGCCCATGGGGATGTAGCGCACGGGTTTTTTGAGAATACCAGCGAGGAGAATAATAATGGGGTCGGCGTGTGAGACGATCAGGTAGGTTGAGTTTTGACTGGTTAGTTTCAGTTTTTCGATCAGACTGTTCATGCGTGTATATACTACTTCTCTTGTTTCTCCCCCACCCTCGATGTGCCTGGCATCTTGATAGATATCAGATGGTAAATCTGCTGCTTTAATCCCTTGGAGCGGGGTGTCTACTTCAATGAGTTCGGATTTTTGGTTGGGGTAGAGATGTCGAGCATTGCCAAGGATGGTGGCCGACTCCACGCAACGCTGTATGGGGCTGGTGTAGAGCGCGCGAATTTTTTGATCCTTGAGTTTGACTGCGATTAGTTCTACCTGCTTTTTGCCATGGTCACTGAGGGAGTAGCCGGGGAGACGGTATGGCACAATGCCCTCAGGATTTTGATATTCTCCGTGCCTGACTAAATAGATTTTCATTTGTATTTTGGTCGAGACAGTTTGTCCCAAAGGATAAGGATGGGGGCAGCGGTAAAGGTGGAGGAATAGGTCCCAGAAACGGTGCCGATGAGGAGTGCAAAGATAAACCACTTGGTGGTGTCGCCGCCGAGCAAGTACATGGCGAGGAGCATAAATATAATGGTGAGCGAGTTGTTGATACTGCGACCCATGGTCTCAACGACCGCTCGGTTGACGATATCATCAAAATCTAGGTAGGCGTGTTTCTTTTTTAGTTCACGGATGCGATCGTAGACGACAATGGTGTCGTGCACAGAGAAACTGAGAATAGTGAGGAGTGCGGTCACAAATAGCGTATCAACCTCGACTCCCCAGAAATGACCGATTAAACTAAAGACTCCAAGGAGCACGAGGGTGTCGTGGAGCATGGCGAGGATAGCTGAGATGCCAAATTTGATGTTTTTGAAGCGATAAGCGATGTAAAACAAAATGAGGGAAGCTGCGAGGAGAATAGCCGAGATTGTTTTCTGAATCAACTCAGCTCCTAGGGAGGGACCGACCGTGTCGTAGGATAATTCTTGTACATCACCTGCACTGGCTTTGAAGGTTTGGTACACATCCTGGGCTAAGGGAGCAGTGGAGATCGTCCAAACACGCCCCACCACTGCAAGCTCGCGGATTTCGATATTGCTGGTCGTAGCAAGATCGCGCAAGACAGTCTCGGATGTATCGAGTTGCCAGACGATTGTCGAGCCACCGGTGAAGTCGATTGAGGGCTTGAGACCCCATTTTATCAATGAGAAGGTGCCGGGGATGATGACTGCAAGGGAAATCGCAAAGTAGAGCCACCAGTATTTCATGGGCTGGAGGATGGTGAGTTTTTGTGTAGATTTATCCATTGGGGAGTCTCCTTCCAGCTGCCGGGGCGGTCAGGGCGCGCAGTAGATTGCGGGTAACAAAAATACCGGTGAAAAGAGAAATGCAGATGCCGAGGAACAGCGTGAGGGCAAAGCCTCGGACCATACCAGAGCTATTGAGGAAGGTCCAGTCAAAGGGGTTAAAGAGGACAAAGGTGGTAATAAGGGTCGCGATATTGGCGTCTTTGATGGCATCCCACGCTTTCCCAAACCCTAGCTCCATGCTCCTACTCCACTCGTTACCTTTACGCATCTCTTCTTTCATGCGTTCAAAGACCAAAATATTGGAGTCGACTGCCATACCGATTGAGAGAATAAAACCGGCGAGTCCTGGGAGCGTGACGGTAATGGGGACGAGCTTGTAGACAGCGAGGGTGATGAGTCCATAGACGATGAGTCCGAGGTCGGCCAGGAACCCGAGCCAGCCGTAGTTGAGAATCATGAACAAAGCGACAAGCCCTAGTCCGACTGACCCTGCCATGATACTGCGACTCACGCTCTCTGCTCCCAGGGTGGGGGCTACGTTTTGCTGCTTGATGATCTGGATTGGGACTGGGAGTGCGCCGGCATTGAGGGTGATGACTATGTTCTTGGCTTCTTCGATTGTATAGTTGCCGCTGATCACTGCTGTCCCACCATCGATGCGTTCTTGGACTGTAGGGGCTTGGAGTGGGTAATCGTCCAGGAAAATCCCAACCGGTTTGCCGACGTTGCGGCCGGTGATATCGCTAAATTTTTGTCCCCCTTCGTCTGTGAACTGGAGGTTGACCACGGGCTGACTATTGTCCTGACTGTAACTGACGGTGGCTTTTTTGAGATCTTTGCCTGTTAAACCGGTCGCTATAAAATCAGAGTAGAGGGCGCTATCTGTAGCGGAGGGCAACTCGCGAAAGTCGAGCGAAGCGGTCTTACCGATCAAGTCGAGGGCCTCATCTGGGTTGCTGACTCCGGGGAGCGCGACAAGGATACGATAGGTGTCGCTGCTGACCACTGTTTTAATTGAAGGCTCGGCCACGCCGTAGAGGTCAACGCGGCGGGCAATGATCTCTTTAGCTGAGTCGAGGGCATCCTGACGGTCTGCACTATCCACCTGACTCATGTCTGCTTGCAGCGTGACCTCGGTACCTCCCTGGAGGTCGAGTCCCTGCTTGATGACTAGTTCGCGCTCAAAGCTACCAAAGCTGAGCGTGGGACTCGAGATCACAAAGGAGATATCTTTACCAAACAAACGGAATTGGATTGGATACTTTTTGGGTGCGTCAATGATGAGAGAAACAGCAATGAGGAGGACGATAAGGACGATATTGCGGCGGAGTTTCATAAGCCTTCATTTTACATCAAGCTTGAGCTGTTTTGTTTGAGTAAATGTAGCGGAGAGGATCTGAGTGGATGGGTCGTAGGAAAGCTCTACCTCGTCTCCCTCGTCGAGCGCCAAGGCTTTGATAATTTCACTGGGAATAATGATGCCCTTGGAGTTGCCGATCTTGGTGATCTTGGTCGAGATCATGCTACCAGTTCCTCTTCGTCTCCGACGATCATAACCCGAGAAGCCTCGAGAATGCGGCCGATAAAGGGGTCGTTGTGCGTTTTGCGATACAACAGTTCGGCCTCGGTCATGACCGTGTAGTTGATCTCGCGACTGAGCTTGGCTTCTTGTTCTTTGATCAGCTCGGTGAGCTGGGGCATGATGAGGTCGCCGACCAGCAAGAGATCGACCGTATCTTTGGCTCTTGGCATACGACGGACAAAGCGACCAGAGACCATGGCAAACTTGAGTTTGCCGAGCTTGGGGGCGGCCTTGCTGATCGCGAGACCAAGGCCAGTGGTCTTGCCGATCATGCTCATGAGTTCTTTGTGGAAGAGATAGCTTTTGTTGAAGGTGTAGTAGATACGGTTGCCGCGCTTTTCGTCTTTGACCATGCCAACTGACTGCATATGGATCAATTCTCGACGGACCGCGTTGATCTCTTCGTCGATCTTGCGGGTCAGCTCGCGGATATAGAACATTTCTTCGGGGTCAATGAGAAACACTTCCAGTAGTTTGACGCGGACTTTGGAAACGACGAAATCAGATAGACTAGCCATGCCTCAATTGTACACAAAATGTGTGCTAATTCAACTGAGTCAGAGTAGGTGTTAGTGCAAAGTGATAATGTCCTCTTTCGGCAAAGTAGAAATGTCCGCTT
>CAYILS010000031.1:0-10272 GCA_964364325.1 uncultured Pseudomonadales bacterium | reverse complement strand
ATTTGCCACCCTCCACTTCCCAGAACATTGTCTTCACAAACGGGGGGCTTGACACCCAGAACATTGTCTTCACAAACGGGGGGCTTGACAAGAACTATGTCATCGGTGTGTGGGAATGGGTGTCTGTCACTTACTAAACAATTTGGTTAAAGGGACTGAAATGCAACAAGAAGATTTGTTGAAATCTACAGCAATGAGCTTCGCTGCTGACTGTACTTTAAATGATGTTTCTGATCATATAGATATTTTTGATATGCTAGAGAAGTTAAATAGTCTCGGATAAAAGTTGTAGAATTGTTTAATGAATAGTTTGCAGGATTTTGTGGGGAAGTATAAAGAGCGAGTGGATAGGGGGATTGCTGAGGAGCTGGAGAAGAGGTTGGGGGAAGTCAAAGCAATATCACCTCACTTGGTGCCGATTTTAGAAGCAATGCAGGAATTGAGCGTGGGGGGCAAGCGTTTGCGGGCGATGCTCGCGATACTGGGGTACCAGCTCACTGGTAAGGAGGTAGATGACGAGGTTATCAAGGCAGCGGTGGTGATGGAGATCTTTCACCTGGGACTCCTCATCCAAGACGATTTTATGGATAGAGACGAGCTCAGGCGAGGGGTGAAGACCTTGATCGTGCGGTACGAAGATAAACACACCGGCAACTTTGTCTCGATGCTGGCGGGCGACTACACCTTTGGGTGGGGAATGGAAGTAATCACAAATCTCAAATTCTCAAATTCTCAAATTGTGGGAGCGATGAAAGTGTGGGGTAAGTACTTTACCCGTGTAGGGTACGGTCAGACGCTGGATGGGCTCGATATTGCGGATGATGAAACAATCCTAAAGATCTTGAGCATTAAAAGTGGCGAGTATACGTGTGTCCTGCCGCTCCTGCTGGGTGCGACGCTGGGCGGGGCAGACAAAGAACTGTTGGAACGATTAGAAAAGTATGGGATGGAGCTGGGTTGGGTATTCCAGTTGCGTGATGACTGGCTGGGCTATGACAAAGATATGGCGAAAATGGGGAAGAAGACGTATGCGACGATGTACGGGAAAGAAAAGACGGAAGTCGCTATTAAGGAGCACATGAGCAAAGGTCGGTCACTCATATCTGGACTTTTGGGCCTGCCGGGAGACTCCCGGAAGGTGTTGGGGGAACTCGTGGAGTGGCTGGGGACGAGAGAGAATTGATCAAGTTGACATAAACTCTTCAAGATCAAGATAAGATGTTGGCGAGTCTAAATATCTAGAGGTGATAAGGTCACAAAACTGAGCGGTATCGTAGATACCATCTTTATGTCCTCCGACGTATAGTACGAGACATTCTTCGTTACGATCTAGCGGTAAGTAATATGCCAATCTTGGACCTTTCCTTTTACCTATACTAAAGTCGCTTAGTGCGATCCTTGCATGGTAGGTTCGTCCCGCTAATTTACCCTTAAATCCGTGCATAGTGGACTCTCCTGGGAGTGAGTGGTTGATATTGAGGAGTTTCACGACATTTTTGATTTCGACTTCGAGCCCCGGATACCAATGCTTTTTGACACACTTTTTGAGATCTCTCGAGATTACATCAGAGTGTATTTTCATCGCCATTTAATTCCATTTCGCCGAAAGTATTACGATAAAAAGCTAAATGATACGGGATCTTTTCGTTGTATTCGACGATTTTATAGGGAGGTTCATTTTTGGCAATTTGTTCAAGTTCACTTGCCGTTGCATTACGATATTTATCAGTAATTGATTGAATCAGCTGTAATTCTTTTTCACTAAAAAGCGAATAGTCTGGACTTATAAGTGGTTGGATTGAGGCTGGCACAAACTCAGCAGTCTGTGAGAAGTAGTTAATATATTTTTTGGTTTTGAGTGAGTCGAGGACAGTATAGAAGTTTACAGGGATTGGGCCATAGTTGTATTTCTTATATTCGTCTCCGGTTATAGATTTTTTTTGAAGTTCATAGGCCGTGAAGTCAGTGAAGTACATCAATTTTGCAAGTTTTTTTACACCAAGATGCAGGGGAGTCTCTTTGGCAAAATGCAAAACCAATGCTTCTTCTTTAGATTGTTTTGAAGATTTTGTTCTCATATTGGGCATTACTATTAGTAGACAACTTTTGGGTTGTCTTTGCAAGTAACGAGGATAATTGTACACTAAACCGTGATTTTTGATCTGTTTTGATATATTGACCTGAGGTGGAGATTTTGGGATACTGACAAAAGTTATGCAACAGACACAGCGTTTTTATACCATTACCGTTCGTCACCTCCTTATTTGGGGAGAGGCGGGTTTGGTGTAAAAAAGCTTATTAAAAAAGGCAAACAACACAAACCCGCACCAAAGAGGCGGGTTTTTTATTGCTTATTGAAACGACATCCGCAGTCGTAAAACCAGGCGGAAATGAAGGAGGTGAGAAAAATATGAATATGCCAGAAGAAATGATGAGAACAATGAGTGCTCGTGATAGGGAGATGGTAAATAGTAGGAGAAGTGCAAATGGTCCAACAGAACCACCTCAAGGTGGAAGTGGTGGTGGAAGTGGTGGTCCAGAGAGTCCAGGCGACACAGGAGGTCCTGGTCAGCGATCAAAATTCACTAAATTCGCACAATAGTTTGAGAATTTTAAACACCCTCCTCGTTATGCAGAAACATCGAGGAGGGTGTTTGTGTATTATATAGCTAACAACTATGACGGATTTGTATTTGTTGGGTGATCAAGATTGTTTGAAAATGAAGCGGATATGCGTGGTGGGGACGAGGTGGATGAGTGAGTATGGGAAGATGATGACCGAACAATTTGTACAGAAATTGGTGGAGCAGAACTGGTGTATTGTGTCGGGACTGGCCAGGGGAATTGACCGGGTGGCACACGAGACGGCTCTAGGGTGTGGTGGTAAGACGATAGCGGTGCTAGGGCACGGAACAGATTTGTGCTACCCGCCAGAGCACGAAAATTTAAAGAAAAGAATTTTAGATAGTGGTGGGTTGCTCGTGAGTGAGTATGGTGATGGGGTCAAGCCGACGCCGGACAAGTTCCGTGCGCGGGACAAGCTGATGACGCATCTGTCCCAAGCGGTGCTCGTCATGGAGTGCCCACGCCGGAGCGGGGTGAAGATCACCGTGGGTGCGGCTGCAGAGGAGGGGAAGAGTGTATATGTGGTCCCCGGGCCGATTAATCAAGCGAGTTATCATGGGAGCGTGGAGATCATAAGAAATGGGGGGATACCGGTCTATAGTTCAGAGGATTTGATGGAACAATTGGAGTTTTTGTAACCACTTACATACATAAAAGCTTGTCGGATGAAAATTTGTGACCTCCGGTAATTGTGGTCATTCGGTCTGATATATTTTGGTTTGTGTGACGGTCCCGCCTATAGCGGGATCCACTACTCTGCACCAAAACAATCTGACCTGCATGACGCCATTTATATGTCGGCAAAAATTGCATCTACCAACCTTTATAATTCGATAGTGTCGAAAGTCCTGATACAATACTTTCATGAAATGCATAGTTGGCCTGGGTAATCCAGGTGAGAAATACAAGAATAATCGCCACAACGTGGGGTTTATGATGGTGGATGCGTTGGCGAGGCAGTTAGAGGCTACCTGGTCGATGAATAAGAAATTTAATGCGGAGGTAGTACAGACCAAAGAGTATATCTTGGTCAAGCCGCAAACGTTTATGAATGACAGCGGGGTGGCGGTTGCCGCGATCTGCCGTTTTTACAAGATCGCTTTAACAGATCTCTATATCGTGCACGACGATCTAGATATTACCGTGGGTAACTACAAGATCCAGCACGGTAAAGGGCCCCAGGTCCATAATGGGCTGCTGTCGATCGAGGAAAAGTTGGGGAGCGACCAATACTGGAACGTGCGGGTGGGCGTAGAAAACAGAGAGGTACGGGGGAATAAGGGCGTTCCGGGCGTCGTCTATAGTCTGCAGGATTTTAATGCGCAGGAGAGGCAAATAGTCGAGGGAGTGATAGGTAAAATCGTGAGCGATCTCAGAGCTGTGGTATCCTTGTAAATATGGATTTAGTCATTGTCGAGTCACCAACCAAAGCCAAAACGCTGTCCAAATTCTTAGGCGCGGCGTACAAAATAGAGGCCTCCATGGGGCATGTTCGCGATCTGCCGGAAAAGGGTGGGGGACTCTCGATCGACGTCGACCATGACTTTGCCCCCAACTACCAAGTGTTGTCCAATAAAAAAGCCAACGTCGCCAATCTCAAGAAAATAGCCAAGGACGCCAAGATCATTTATCTCGCGACCGACCCTGACCGTGAGGGAGAAGCAATCGCATTTCATGTGCAGTACCTTTTGTCAGATTCTAGAAGAGAGAAGATAGATTCTAGGTTTAGGCGTGTTACGTTTCATGAGATTACAAAGGGAGCGATAGAGGATGCGTTGAAGCATCCCGGTGAAGTCGATATGCAACTAGTCAATGCCCAGCAAGCACGACGGGTGCTGGATCGCCTGGTAGGCTTTACGCTCTCGCCAGTGTTGTGGAAAAAGGTACGCAGAGGGCTCTCCGCAGGGCGCGTGCAGTCGGTGGCCGTCCGCTTGATCGTGGACAAAGAGCGCGAGATCCGCGCGTTTGTGCCGGAAGAATACTGGGAAATATTCACAGATCTTCGATCAGTGAAAGATGCTAGGAGAGAGGAGAGAGGAGAGAGTAATCTACGAGTGCAATTGGTAAAAATAGAGGGCAAGCCGGCAAAAATTGGCAATGGTGAGCTAGCTAAAACAGTCATTGGCGATCTAGAACAAGCTAGCTACAGCGTCTCCGATGTGACCAGCGAAGAGCAGCACAGCTCACCGTATCCGCCTTTTACCACCTCGCTCCTGCAGCGGGCTGGGTCGAACGTATTTAGCTGGAGTGCCAAGATGACTATGCAGATCGCGCAGTCGCTGTATGAGCATGGCTACATTACCTACCACCGTACCGACTCGTTTAACCTGGCTAACGAAGCTGTAGAAATGGCGCGTAACTATATAGGTAGCACCTACGGTAACGAGTACTTGCCGGAGAGTGTGCGGGTGTACAAAACCAAAGCCGCTAGCGCCCAAGAAGCCCACGAGGCCATCCGTCCCACCGATGTCTCGCGAGTGGGAGCTGATTTGACTGCAGCTGGCATGACCAGTCGCCACCAGAAGCTCTATGATTTGATCCGAGCCAGATTCCTGCAGTGTCAGATGGCTGATGCGCGATTTGATAAGGCAAGTATTTTGGTGACTGCGGGCAAGTATTTGCTTAAGGCTGACGGGAAACGAATGATTTTTGATGGGTATCTCAAACTGGGCAAAACGGCTGATGACGTATTCTTGCCCACCGTAACGGCAGGTGAGGCGCTTTCTTTGATTAAAGTGGATCCGACCCAGAAATTTACTAAACCACCCGCTCGCTATAGTGAAGCTGGTCTAATCAAAGAACTGGAGGGTCGTGGGATAGGGCGCCCTAGTACCTACGCCGCAATTATCTCAACCATCCAAGATCGTGGATACGTAGTGAAGGAAGAGAAATCGTTTCACCCGACCGCCATCGGTGAGGCAGTCGTTGACTTCCTCGTGACCAATTTTGGCAATGTGTTTGCGTACGAATTTACCGCTAAAATGGAAAGCGATCTAGATTTGATTGCCGAAGGCAAAAAACAATGGGTACCAACGGTACGCGAGTTTTGGGATCCACTGAGTGCACAGGTTAAAGTGGTCGAAGAAACGGGTGAGCGAGTCAAAGTGCAGGTGCAATCGACCGGAGAAAAATGTCCGGACTGTCCCGAGGGCGAGATCGTGATCCGCACCGGGAAATTTGGCAAGTTCCTCTCGTGTTCGACCTACCCTGAATGCAAATATACCAAGCCCTACGTGGAGTATGTGGCTGGCGCGGTTTGTCCAACAGATGGGGGGCGGGTCAAGGCCATGAAGTCGCGCAAAGGCGCTAAGTTTTTTGGGTGTGAGAACTATCCCAACTGCAAATGGGCAGCGTGGAAGTTGCCGGCGAGGGTTGAGGCACCGGAACTCGAAAAGGCGACTGGGTAACTCGTATGCCAACGGACCGGACAGCGCGTAATATTTTTTTGTTTTATGTCTTTAGAATTTTGAATCTCCCGTTTTTTTGGTTGCCGATTTTATACATCTACCTAACTCAAGTGAAGGGTTTTTCCGTTGTGCAAACGACCTTTTTGCTGAGCTTGCAAGAGCTGACGATGATTTTTCTGGAGATCCCGACCGGAGTGGTCGCAGATAAAGTGTCGCGCAAGTTTTCGGTGGCACTGGGATACATCGTGCAAGCTTTGCCTTTGATCTTTTTGCCGTTTATAGCAGGGTTCTATGACGTAATCCTCCTGTTTGTCATTAAAGCAATGGGAAGGTCACTGGTCTCAGGTGCCGACAGTTCGCTATTGTATGACACTCTGGTGGATGGTGGACGCCAAAAAGACTACAAAAAAATAGTGACCAGGGCTAACGCTTGGATGATGGCGGTGGCCGCGGTAGCGATGTTGGGAGGTGGATACCTGGGACAGATGGGATATTTTAACTGGTCGTTTTATCTCCCCTTACCATTCCAGTTAGTTGGAGCCATGGCGGCGATCTCGATGTATGAGCCAGATGTTTCGCGCAAAGCCAAAGAGCTGCAGGAGAAGAACTATTTAAAGCACATTTGGCAGGCAAGTAGGAGTGTGATGAGCAATCGCAAGATACTGATCTATGTTTTGCTGTTTAGTGTTTTTGAGGCGACCGCAATTAATATGAAATGGTATTACCCAGCCATGTTTGAAGGCATGGGTTTTACGCTGCTGGCTACGGGAGGAGTGATGGCTATCCTCTATTTTGGCAAATCTCTCCTTGGACTACTCGGGACGACCTTTATCCACGAGGACGCACTGGAGAATGTGACTAACTGGACCAAAGTGGTGGTCATTGCATGGCTAGTCGTCGCTCTGTTTCAGGTTTGGCCGATTGTCGTCGCTGGACTCATGATCGTGGGGATGGGGGTGGAACTGCTGTGTAGCTCGACAGAAGAACTGCTCCACGACTCGATGAATAGTCAAACGAGAGCGACCTCCATGTCGTTTGTGAACTTGATCAGTAGTGTAGTGGCGACACTCCTACTGTGGGGATGGGGAGGGGCAATCACCTTGGGTGGTGTATCTACCGGGCTATGGTTGCAAGTGGGGATATTTGCCGTAGCAGCAGGAGCTATTGTTTGGCGAGCTCATACCGTTTTGCGTGCAGGGTTATAGTACCATCTCAAGAAAAAACGGTGATATATTTCCGGGTGAAATGTTCACCTGGTGCTCGTCCCGTCGGCCTGCGCAATCTTTTTCTTTGAGAGATACTCTAACCCTTCACAAGCACTCTGTACTACTTTGTGGTATTGCATGGTTTCTATCATTTCGGGTAAAGTGGGTAGACATGAAAGTACTCAAACGCAATGACAAGGAGCAGGAGTTGGACTCGGCGAAGATAGCTGACTCGATCTTCCTGGCAGCCCAAGATGTGGGTGGGACGGATAAGAAGTTGGCTGAACAAATCGCAGGAGAAGTGGTTACGAGAATCAAGAAGCAGTATGGACGGATGAAAAGCGTGTCGTCGGCTGAGATCGGGGACATGGTCGAGCGGATACTGCTGGAAAAAACACACTACAAAACGGCCAAGGCATACATCCTAAACCGCGAGAAGAAACGCCAGGTAGAGGCGAGTAAGCGGGCACTGGGGGTGCATGATGACGTGGGGCTATCGCTTAACGCCCTGACGGTTGCCAAAGAGAAATACTTGCAAAGGGATAGTGAAGGGGAAGTCGAGGAGACGGTTGGGGGAATGTTTGACCGGACAGCTAAATTTTTGGCATCGACGGAAAAACAGAAAGACCGTAAAGTTTGGCAGGCCAAGTTTAGTCAGGTGATGAAAGAACAGCGGTTTATGCCGGGTGGGCGAACCCTGGCTAATTCTGGTACCGCCAACAACCAACTGGCGAACTGTTTTGTGATGCCGATGCCCGATGATATCGAGGGGATCTTTGAAAGCCTGAAAGAAAGCTCAATCCTGAAAAAATATGGTGGGGGAGTCGGGTTTACCTTTGGGCATATTCGTCCCAAAGGTGACAAGGTCTCGACTACCTCAGGTGCGGCAGCAGGACCTGTGGCACTGATGCAACTGATCAACGACGCCTCGGATATCTATTTGCAGGCAGGTAAACGTAGATCTGGCAATATGGTGACGATGCCGATCACCCATCCAGACATCATTGATTTTATTCACTGCAAAGAGTCGGGCTACAACTTCCCCCACATTAACTTCTCGATCGCCATTACGAACAAATTTATTGAAGCAGTGAAGAAAAATGCGGAGTGGGAGCTGATTAACCCACGCACGGGCAAAGTAACTACCAAGGTGTCGGCGAGGGGGTTGATGGAAGAGGCCGCGCGAATGGCCTGGAAAAATGGTGACCCAGGACTAATCTTTATTGATGAAATCGAAAAGTACAATCCAACACCCCACGTGGGACCGCTCGAAACAGTGAACTTGTGCGGAGAACAGCCCTTGTTGTCATATGAAGCCTGCAACTTGGGATCGGTGAACTTGGCCGTCCACGTGAGCGGAACCAATGGTGACAGCAAAATTGATTACAAGAAACTGGAGGAGACGGTGCGGCTGGCCACCCGGATGCTCGATGATGTGGTATCGGTGTGTGAGTACCCACTGAAACAAGTGGCCGACACGGTGCACGGTAATCGCAAGATCGGGCTTGGGGTGATGGGATGGGCTGATATGCTCGTCAAACTACATGTGGCCTACGACTCGCCCAAGGCGCTTAAGCTGGCTGAGGAAGTGATGAAGTTCGTCCAGGAAATAGGACATGATGAGTCGTCCAAACTGGGCAAAGAAAAAGGCAACTTCCCCAACTTTAAGGGTTCGAGCTGGCAGAAAAAAGGCTACAAAAACTTCCGCAACGCCACGGTGACCACGATTGCTCCAACGGGCACGATCTCGATGATGGCGGGCGCTAGCTCTGGCATCGAGCCGCACTTTGCCCTGGCCTATTTTCGCAAATCGATGGGGCAATTTAACCTGCCTGAGGTCAATGTTGATTTGGTCAAGGCGATTAAACATGTAAACGGGCTTTATTCGACTGATTTGATGGACGAGATTGCTCGGACGGGTAGCATCCAGCAACTCGAAAAAATCCCTCAGCCGATTCGTGAGGTGTTTACCACAGCGATGGACATCGCTCCAGAGACCCATGTCCACATGCTCGCGGCTTTTCAGAAATACACGGATAACGCAGTTTCAAAAACGATTAACTTGCCCAGCGATGCGACGGTCGAGGACGTGATGAATGTCTATATGATGGCGGCCGATTTGAAGTGTAAGGGGATTACGGTGTATCGGGATAAGAGTAGGGAAGTGCAAGTGTTGAATGTGGGGACGTCGGCTAATCAGCCAGTCAGCAAGCCAGTAAGTCAGAAAACCAGTGGATCAGTGAGCCAGAGTGGGGAAATGTGTCCCGAATGCGGAAACAAACTAGCTCTCGAAGAGGGATGTAAGAAGTGCTATGGGTGCGGGTATAGTGTGTGTGGTTGACAGATTTGCTATGATTTTCAGATGTTAAGAAACCCTGGTTGGGAGCTTGTTAGACCAGAGATTAAAGCTGGGCTAAAGAAATTTTATCCGTATTATAGTCAAAATACGACAGTTAAAGACTTTCCCCGTTCCTGTCCTAATCGTCATTTAATGGAAATGAGAGGCCAGGGAGAAGGCTATTCTTGTAGTTTGGAGGTTGCTCGTTTAGCAGTAACTATTGGAGGAATGTCAGACATAACTGATAAAGAAATATCGGCTGCAATAAATCTCACTACTAAAGGGGCAGATCCGTGGGATCTTTTTGAGGGATTATGCAAGCTTGGGGTTGAATGTTCGGCTCGAGATGGAGGTACTACCAGGGAGTTGGTTGCAAAGCTGAATAAGAGAAATGCTGTCTATATTTGGGGAGGTCAGCAGCCTGCATACTTTAAAGAGTCTGATATTTTGAATACATTTGCTGGACATTACATGGCCGCTTGTTGTGCAGACGAAACCTACGTGTATTTTGCAGACCCAGGTTATCAGCAGGGAAAGACAAGAATAAAGCAAGAGTACTTAGATCTACTGTGGCATGATATTGAATTAGCGACTTGGCAAATCGTGTATGGCTTTATGATAGAAGTACCTTTTCAAGTTGATCGTGTCAACACCAAATAGAAATGTCCGCTTTTCTGCAACATAGAAATGTCCTCTT
>CAYILS010000030.1:0-10461 GCA_964364325.1 uncultured Pseudomonadales bacterium | reverse complement strand
ATAACTCCCTCACTCGACCTAACGGTCGGATGGGTCAAGTAGGGATGGCTGAAACATCCGAGGATCGCACTATCGCCATCAAAGCTCAAATCAAACTAGTCAACGACGAACTCGACGAACTCAAAAAGAAACAGCAACAAATTTTTGGTAAAAAAACTGCCCTGGTCCAAGAAACGACCATCATCGAACCCGATCGAGAATCCAAAACCGGCCAAAAAGTCACCGTCATCAACCCGACCCCCAAACCAGAGGTTCTAGCTGTAGTAGAAACAGTCGCACCCACCGCCTCCCTCTCCCCCACCACTCGTCTCACCAACAATCTCCGTAGTGCCTTTAAAGCCAAAGTGGCCGAGTCAACCGAAAATTCCTTAAAAGATCAAATTGCTGCCGCCAAAGCCAAAAAAGGAGTCAATTCTTAATGATTCGAATTTATAATTTCGAATTTAGGATTTAAAGAAATATGCCTATCGCTGACGACTGGTCCATCAATTACACTACCAAGCAGATCTACCATACCCAGTGGAAAGCCGAGATCAACAGTAGTGACTCCTCGCTCCCCGAGCAGCGCTCGATCACCTCAGTCGGCGCGGCTTCGCTCGACAACTCCGGCACTGCCGATCACATCCACATTTACTCTGCCCAAGACATTACCAGATACTATATTTGGTACAACGTCTCAGGTGGATCTAATACCGATCCCGCCGTAACCAGCGCCACTGGCATCGAGGTGGCAGTAGGTGCCACTGATACCGCCGACCAAGTAGCCGCCGCCACCGTCACTGCCATCAACAATCACGCCACCGCCAAATACGACTTTACCGCCGCCGGCTCCACCTCTCCATTTACTCTCCACAACCACGCCACCAACGGCAAAGGTAGCTGTACCAATGCCTCCGACGACTCCACGCAAAGCACTGGCTTTACCATTGTCGTTACTCAAAACGGCATCGGTCGCACCATCTTCTCTGCCAACGCCCTTTATTCTTACCTCCAAGATACCATTGACGAGCTAGGTCAAATGGACGACAAGGTGCCAATCAGTGCCCAAACGCCTACTGACTACACCATTATCAACGAATGGTTTGTCGACGAAGTGAGTGTCAAATACTTGACCGGAGGTGCCATCAAAACCGACGGCTGGCTCCACGCCGACGGTACCAACGCCGGTATTGTCCAAGTGGGCTATAGCTCCTCGACTACCGAACCCGACACCAACGACTTTGGTCAAACCGTCACGAGTAGTCATGGGGACGGAGATACTGGTACTCTCTTGTTCGCCGACATCACCCGCGACAAACTCTGGATTAGACCCAGCACTACCGATCTCGCCGACACGTTCTACCATACTTCGGGCACGCTCACTTGCTCTTCCGGCATGAGTGTTACTCAAACCGTTCTTTCCTCTTCGGGAGAGAATCTCTGGGCCAACGTCTACACCCTGGGTACCATCCAAACTTTGCCCTACCCCCAAATCTATATTTTCCAAAATGGCAGCTCAATTGCTGAGTGGTCTACCCTCACCAACTGGGACCGTGGTCAAATCGATGTGCTTATTCGGGTCAAAGAAATGGGTACCGAGATCGACGGCGCCAGCATTACCGTGTTTGCCCGCCAAGGCTCCGACTCCTACGATCACTTTACCATCGACCTAACCTCTGGAGGTCGAAACGCCGTGCCTCTTTCGACCGCCACTGACCTCAACTACACCTCCGGCGACTACTACCTCATGTACAACACCGAGGTGGGTGGACCCTTTACCGCCAACGAAGTCATCAAACACGACGCCGCCACCTCTCTCTGGTCAGCTCGCATTGTCTCAATCACCGACTGGGGCACCACTGGCCTCCTCAAGCTTACTAACTTCAAACAAAATGGAGCCGGCCTCTCTTCTGGCCAAGCCCTCATTGGCGTCACCTCCAAGGCCACGGCCGTCACCAACGGCACCCTAGGTGACACCTACACCACTAGCTCCGCCGAGGGTACTCAGCTCACCATCGGTCTCGTTTGTACCGGCAGTGCCACGACCGCCAAACGTATCCTGCGCGGTATCCAAGACGACGGCGCTACCTCCAAATACGTTATGCAGGTCTCCACCTCCGCGGTAGGCACTGCTCGTGACCCTTACTATATTGCCTTCTCCGCTAGTGACACTATCACTGATAGTAGTACCGGCACCATCACCTGTGGCCTGGCCAGTACCACCATCGTCTCCGGCTGGGATGACATCACCATCGCTTTTGTCAACGGCACCGCCACCTTTACATCTGGCTCCGGCTCCTTCACCTACGGCGAAAAAGTCACCTTTACTGGTGGATCGGCTATTGTTCTCTACAACAGTTCCAATGGTTCAGCCACGGGTACTCTGACCCTCGGCAACTGTACCATTACCGCCATTACCGGTTTGGTTATTACTGGTGCTATTTCTGGTGCTGTCGCTACCGCTTCCCAAAACCTCCAGTCCGCCCACACCCTCACCAAGCAATTCACCCAACAAACCGCCTTCCCCTACGACGTCATTGTCAACGCTGGCGACATTTACACTGCCGGTCGTACCCTGGCCCAAGTGTATGAATACTTCAAATTCATCACCCAAGAAAACTCCACTTTTAGTATGTATACCGTCGTCTCCGCCGTCATCACAATTCTTGACGGAGAAGAATATATCCAAGCCTACGCCGCCTACACTCCCGTCAAATCGGCCCCCTTTGGCACCTTTGCTGGAGGTACGCTCTTTGGCGCCCAAGGTGTCTGGATCGAGGGTATGGCCGCCAATCAAACCTACACCTTTAATGACAGTGACGGTACCAACCGTACGCCTTATGCCCAAATCACTATTTCCGTTTCCTCAGTGGTCGCCCTCGATCGCGTCACGGTTTTCCGCACGAGCGGCGGCACAGTCTACAAATCCATGTACACTTCGGTCGATGGATCCACCAATGCCGCTGGTGACACCACCTTTGTGATTGCCGAAGCCATCGCCTCCGATACCCCGACTGCTGGCATCATTCGCCTGGTCGATGGCTCAGCTGGTACTGAACATCGCTTGCGTTACGTCTCCTGGGCCACTTCAACCTTCACCCTGGTCACGGCGGGTCTTCCCACCGGTACGGCCGATGCCGGCGACGTCACGGGCACAACCTTCACCGATGCTGGCGCCGACTTTAGTCTTGTCCTCCCCGGCGATCTTGTTCGCAATGTCACCGACGGCTCTTGGGCTCACGTCATTACGGTCAATGACTCAACCGACACCATCACCCACACCCCACTCCAAGGTGGCACCCAAAACGACTGGGATGCCGGCGAAACGTACTCGTTCAACAACTTGCCCGTGCTCTACGAAGCCACCGACACCGCCTACGTTCCCTTCCTCGACGAAACCGCTACCTCTACCTCCGTCAGCAAGACCGTGCTCTACAACTCTAACCGCGACGTTCTCATCCGTGTCCGCAAAAAAGGCATCCTCCCCTTCGAGACCTCCGGTTCTGTCACCACTTCCGGTCTCTCCGTCGCGGCCATCCGCACCACCGACTCGAGCGTCACCTAAGTTCTATTATCTACTTTTTGATCCTGCAGGGCCAGGCCTTTAAGGTCATACATATTTGGACCTTAAAGGCCTGGCCCTATGGGTACCGAGTAAAAAATATGTCAGACCGAATGACCACAACTTTATCGTATATAATCAACCCATGGCTTTACTATTTGATTTCAACGCGCAAATCATCGACGTCACCAACCCCCAAACCACGGTAATCATCCAGGACTTAATCGACGAGATCCGCGCCCAGGAGGCACACCTAGCACCTGGCCTGGGATACCCCAAGATAGCAGACGCCACCGGCAAAGAGAGTTTGGGTGGCGGGGTCTTGACCGGCATCACGGTCAATTTATATCCCAACTGGCAAATCCGTTTCTGGGCTGGCAACTACCAAGCCGAGATCAAGGGCGGCAACATCGTGGGCGGGCTCGGCGGCAACCCCATCGCCTACACGGCCGGGGTTCAGGTTAAACTAGTGCAGTCGGCCGCCTCCACTATCGTCAACACGGGCGGGAGTGCGCTCACCAACGAAGAACACGATCGCCTCATGACCGGCCTCGACGTCACGGTACCCGCCGCTGTCTGGGAAGAAGTCATGTTGAATCACGCCGTACCTGGGACAGCCGGCAAGATGCTCCAAGTTATCCGTAGTAAAGCCGGCCTCGCTAGTATTAAGAAGTAATCCCTCAGCAATATTGACAGTCGTGTTATGTATTGATATCATCAATACATGAAGGCTCTGCCAAAGATACTTTCTTTTGAATGGGATGCTGGTAACATCAATAAAAGCTTGGCGAAGCACCTGATCAGGTCAAATGTCGCGGAAGAACCATTTGGAGACAAAAATCTCCTCACCTTCCCCGACCCTACCCACTCCAAAACTGAAGATCGCTACCAGCTAATTGGCAAGACAGAACAGAATAACATATTATTTATTATTTACACACTGCGCAAAGATAAAATTCGCATTATCTCAGCCAGAGTAGCCAACAAAAATGAAAGGAGATTTTATGAAAACCATAAAACTTAAGAAAATACCCCATTTCAAATCTGAAGACGCAGAGCGTAAATTCTGGGATACCCATGACTCGACAGAGTATGTCGACTGGAGCAAAGCTGTCCACGTCACTTTCCCCAATCTCCGCATGACTTCTAAACCTATCACCCTCCGAATTACCCTCAATATGCTCGACCGACTCAAGGAGCGAGCCAACTCACTCGATGTCCCCTACCAATCCCTCATGAAAATTTATCTCGAGCAAGGTCTGCAAAAACAGCTCCATCAGGCCATCTAACCTCGGCTCCGCCGGGGCCGTCGTCAAGACCATCCGCAAAAAGGCCACCCTAGCTAGCATCAAGAAGTAATCACAACCCTACAGGGCCAGGCCTTGCAGGTCGTATACCTATTACCTGCGAGGCCTGGCCCTATGGGCACCCTGTCTGTTATATTTAACTGATGGAACCAACTACCAAACAAGAAGAACCATCAACCCTCGACCTCGCCATCATCAAATACACCCCCTACCTCAAAGAGCTCCAAACCAAGCTCTTCACCGTCTTTTGTGTCTTTCTCGTAGGCGGCATTCTCGGCTTCATCTACTACCAACAAATTCTTTCAGCCATCATGCATCTTTTTAAAATGGAGAACATCAACCTTGTTCTCACCTCCCCCTACCAGTTTATCGACCTAGCCGTGGGCACTGGACTCCTGATCGGCATTGTCCTAGCCCTGCCCCTCCTGGGCTTTTTCCTCCTCACCTTTGTCCGACCCGCCCTGGCAGATCGCGAATACCGCCTCCTCATCCGTCTCTATCCCCTGGCCATTATCCTCTTCATCGTCGGCTTCTTCTTTGGTGGCTGGATTATCCAGCTCATCATCAATCTCTATAGCCAAACCACCCTCGACTTCTCGGTCAATAACCTCTGGGATGTCTCTCATTTCTTCAATCAAATCTTGATGACCGGTCTCTCCCTAGCCCTGATTTTTGAACTCCCGATCGTTCTGACCGTCCTCCTCAAACTCAAATTAATCAAATTGTCGGGACTTAAAAAATCGCGCAAGTTTATTTATGCCGCTATCCTGATCTTCGTCGCTTTTTTGCCCCCCAACGACATCATCTCCTTGGCCCTCTTATCTATCCCCCCTTTACTTCTCTTTGAGATAACGCTACTATTAAACCAGAAAGTATAACTAATATGTTCAAAAACTTGGGAACCACCGAAATCATCATTATCGCTGTCGTTCTCCTGGTGCTCTTTGGCGGCAAAAAGCTCCCCGAATTGGCTCGTGGTCTGGGACAGAGCGGTAAAGAACTCAAAAAAGCCAAAGCCGAACTTGAGAAGGCCTTGACTGACAACTCAAAAGAGTCTAAAACTTAATTATTAGTAAAAAAAGGAGGTCATATGTTCCAAAACATTGGTACCACCGAAATCGTGATCATTGCCCTTCTGATCATTGTTTTATTTGGTGGGAAGAAAATCCCCGAGTTGATGCGCGGTATTGGCGAATCAATCAAGGAATTCCGCAAAGCAAGTAAAGAAAACAAATAAGAAGGAGCTAGTATGTTTGCAAATATCGGTACCACCGAAATCATTATTATCGCAGTAGTCTTGATCGTACTCTTTGGCGCCAAGTTCTTACCCAAGATGGGCAAGAGTCTAGGCACCTCCAAAGTCGAGATGAAAAAGGCCGCCGAAGATCTCAAAGGCGCCCTCAAAGACGAGTCATAAGTAACTGGTTTTATTGACAGAAACCTCCTATCTCTCTACTATTAGAGGATAGGAGGTTTTTTTATGTTTCAAAATATTGGTCTCAGTGAAATCTTAATTATTGCAGTCGTTCTCATGGTCCTTTTTGGTGGCCAAAAGTTCCCCGAGTTGGCCCGCGGCATTGCCCAGGCCATGCGCGAGTTTCGCACAGCTCTCAACGAAGACGACGAGGAAGATGATAAATCCAAGAAAGAAGAGAAGAAGGCCTAAACCTATGCGCCGCCTACTCGCCCTTGCGACTATCCTAACTACCATCTACCATTGCATTTGCCACCGATTATCAACAGTGTGTGGCAAATGAGGCCTGCACGATCGGTGAATATCTCTACGACGACACCTATGCTCCCCTAACCGGCGCTTCCTGCACGCTGACCTCCAAATACCCCGACGGCACGACCTATTTAAATAGCGTTGCCATGACTGGCGCCGCCGACGGCTGGTACAAATACGACGCCAGTATTGGCACGACCGAGGGGTTGTACCACAGCACTATCTGCTGTGCCCCTGCGAGCGGCACCCTTTGCATCGACAAAACGTTTGAGGTCAGCTCACCCTCGGGTTCCTCCCTCACCCCCGCCGCCATCTGGGGCTACTCCGATCGCACGCTGACCGGCTATGGCACGTTAGTCAATGATATCTGGAATGCCAGTACCCGCTCCCTGACCACCTTTGGCTCGCTCGTTGGCGACGTTTGGGGTTACTCAGGTCGTACTCTTACCTCCTTTGGCTCACTAGTCGAGAGTATCTGGGGTGCCACTCCCAGCACCCTCACCACCAGTGCCTCTCCCACGAGCTTGTCCGGCATTATCGCTGAGCAAAAAACCCAACGCGAACTATTAGAAAAACTGGTCAATGCTCCCGTCGTTACCCTCGAGCTTGCCGACAATAGTACCAGAGATTTATCGAGCAAGATTGACGAGAGTAAAAAACAGGCCAGCCTGCTCTATGATATGGTGCAAAGCAGCAAATCACGGCTCCTCACCCTCGACGAAAAATGGGGACGACTGAGCTCTTCTGCACTGAGTTCAGAGTTAACCAGTCTAGCCCAAACTTGGACTGCTCCAGCTCCCCTCTCAGAACTTACGGTTGCCTGGAACAGCCCCGTTATCAGCGAGATCTCGGATCAAGCTGAGCTGACCAAAACGAGCCTAGCCTCCCTCCTGACCTCCGCTAGCGTGACCAACTCTCCCGTCCCTCCATCTAGCCTCTTGAGTGCTATGGAATCGCTCTCCGCGATCGAGACAACACTCGGTGACGTCACGAGCAACGGCAACGATAGTACTTTCTTTGGTTATCTATCTAGTGTCGAAGAAAAAAATACCCTCCTCGAAAACGAAGACAAAAAACTCTCCGCTGTCCTCGAGGACTGGGACACAGCTGGAGAGACCAGTTTAAACAAAAGGGTTAAAGATACTCAGGCTCGCCTCCTGGCGATCAACGAATTCCCTGGTGGTGCAAGTGTCATAGAGCCAAGCAATGCCAAAGCCCGTGGTAAGGATGCCCTCAAAAACCTAGTCTTTAGTCTGCAGGGTTTAATCGGGCTCAATCAGAACTTGCTGGCGAGCTCTGCCAACACTCCCGTTCGTGGCTTATGGCTCGAGGAAGGCAGCATCATTTTCCGCGCGGTCATCACCAATCCGAGTAAAATCATTTCCCAATCAGCTCCGCTCAAATTTTTCTTGCCCAAAGAACTCAAAAACGAAGACATCATGACCATTGACCCCGATTTGACCGCGACCTACGACACGGTAGCAGAAACTTTGGCCGTAACCGGCACGTTTGAGCTCAAGCCAGGAGCCACCAAAATCGTGGCTGTCGAGGTCGAGGATGTCTGGCTGTTATCGGATGACGAGCTGATTGCCCTCAAAACCAAAGCCAGCGACCTCCTCAAACCCCTAGCCAAATCCAATCTCTTGGGTCAGGGGACAGCGCTCAAAGGCAGCATTGACGCGGATATTGACTCACTCCTGAGATCGCAAAATGATGGCGTCAAACCCGAAAATCGTATCCGCACCTACAGAGAAGCTCAGTTGTCGCTCGCTACTACAGAGGCCAATCTCACCCAACTCGAAAACTTGGTAGCCCAGGCTGGATCCAACAGTTCCCTGCTCGGGTTTGTAGGCGGAGTCTCCACCACGGCCGTTTTTGGCATTATCTTAGTGATCGTGGCCGGCTTCGTTTTCATGTCCGTTTATTTCAAAAAACTAGCACTCGCCCCGACTTCTTTTGCCGAAAATGTAGCCTCCACGACTCCTGAGATCTCCGAAAGCGAACTCTTGAGTATGGCTAAAGACGAATCTCCTGCTCAGTCCTTGCAGCGCCTCTCTCCACTCTCCTACAATCTAGAATCAAAACCTGCCCCTAGCTGGCAAATGCCGGCCATTATCGCGACTGTGGTGGTCGTGACTGCAGGTGGGACACTCCTCCTCACCCAGGCTGCCAAACCCAAACCTACTCCCGTCATCAACCAAGTTATTGTGGCCTCGCCTTCTCCAGTCCCTTCTCCCACCCCATCCCCATCTACCATCTACGATCTACCATCTACGACCCACAGGCTTACAGTCCCCTCCGACTCCACCGTCAACGTCCGCAACAAGCCAGATTCCTCTGCCGACATCATCA
Source organism: uncultured Pseudomonadales bacterium (assembly GCA_964364325.1). GTDB lineage: Bacteria > Patescibacteriota > Microgenomatia > UBA1400 > UBA12108 > CAJAUT01. The sequence goes on along the minus strand of CAYILS010000030.1, from coordinate 1,535 downwards.
TGGCCATCGGAGATACTCAGGATATCTACGTCTTCAAAACAGACGGTGATTGGCGCCAAATCGGCTTTACTCCTACCGACTCCACCAAAGGCTACTGGGTTCACTCCAAATTTATCGAAGAGAAGTAAGAAGAAATAGTGTCATGCAGGTCTGACTGTTTCTAATAAAAAATTGACGGATGAAATTTTGTCGACATTACAGGCGCGATAGCAGCATGTACCGGAGATCAAAATTTGCGTCCGGCAGTTTTTGAAGGTCAAAAATAGACCAGAACAAATGACTACAATTGTGGCACTGCTATACTTAACCCATGCCACGTCCGACGACAACCTTAATCCTCCCCATCTCTGCCGACGGCAAACTGGTCTCCCGCGACGCCATTCTCACCGACCCCGACCCCTCCTGGCGCAATAAACCTGGAGTCATCGGTTACCTCCAGCAGTTCTTCGAGTTTGATAGCCTGGACTCCTACACCCTCACCACCGGGGAGGTTATGGCACTCTCTGGCGTCAACACCAAAGTCGCTAGCCCAGAGCCCTCTGATCTTCGACTCGTCGTCCTCGATTTTAACCACGTCATCACCCCTTCCGGCCTCAAGTACCTCAGATCATCAGTTAAAGATTTAATAGTTTTTACCGAAAAACTTAAGCCTGACCTAATCCTCAAACAATTGTCGAGTCACAAAATCACCAAACTCACCATCCACAGCACCCCGATGAACGCCCTTTGGCTTCAACAAAACTTGATCGATTACGTAACGTTAATCATTTATCCCCTCATCGTGGGCGAGTCAGGTACCCCCGTCGCCTCCCTTGGGCTCAAAGATCCTCAAACCCTCACCCTTCTCGAAACACATACGTTTGATACTAATTACATTTCGCTCCGCTACGCGATCAACAATACCAAATAATTAAATATAGCGTGGATAACCATTGCGCCCGCCAATCCTAAATAACTTATTTTGTATTTCATCGACCAAGCTATCAACATCGCGGTTAATGTGTGCATCGGCACGGTCAGCAACAGTCGTATGCCAATCGCCTGCCAGTCACCTGATAGCCAAGCGTTGGTGGTAAAGAGCATCGCCTCCGATAGTCCAAATACCAGCCCCACCACGACCCCACCGTGTAGTTCAGAACTTTGTGGCTTCGTCCCCCACCTCAGTATCCCCCACTTCACCCCCTCTTCCAGCACTGCTGGGTACTGCCAAACACTGGCCAAAATCAAGAGTCCAAACGGTGCAATGGCGCTATATAATCCTATCTCCCACATAGCATTAATAGTACCACATCTCGAGTTTTTACCAGTGTTTCATACTCGTCTAGAAGACCTTATAATAATTAGGTAGAGCAAGGGTGACTTGATCAAGTATTGCATCATCTCACTAAATTGGCTGTCATAAAAGCTATCGTTGTACACTTTTATTACTCTGAATATTACTCTGATTGACCTGGAGTTAATCAGAATTATTGTCAAAAACAAGTCTATATGACAATTTGTATACAATATAGTTCGACTTACATTGAAGAGTAACC
>CAYILS010000029.1:0-10597 GCA_964364325.1 uncultured Pseudomonadales bacterium | reverse complement strand
AATACTACCCTTGTATATCTTGCGCAATCCTTGGATTTTACCTATCACACGCTCATCAAATGCCGAGCCCGTCGTGCCAACCGGTATCGCCAGCAGCAAAATGGTTTTGCACGAGCCTAGCACCTCGTTTTCAATCTCTTCTATCGGTGTTTCAATTTTTAATCCTAGTCCCCCCTCAACTCCGTAGCTCTCCACGTGTTCCAAAAATAGTTTTTGCGAGCCCATCCGCTCAATTTGAGCAATCAACCGGACTGGTTTAAGCGCCACGCTCTCCTCTACCCACTCGGTCGGGTCATCTACCAGGAGATGTATATCCATTTTTAGTGTACTCAAGTCAAATTGCTGCAAATCGGCTGGGGCGATAGTGAGCAAATCAGAAAAGAGTCCATCCCCTATATCCATATGGACTCGCGAAGCTTGTTTATCCCGAAGCATAGCCAGCTTGCGCCCCACTTCCTCAATATCCCCTTCCATAATAATGGGTGTAATCATGCATTCCTTATCTGCAAATTGGCGATCCTGGCTCGGCGTCTTTCATGTCTAATTGCCTCACTCTTTTTCGCTAGCAGAAACGATTCGATCCTCCTGATTGCCTCTTCAGTACCAACCCAGTCCGACCCTATCACGAGCACGTTTGCATCCTCATCTTCCCTGCCCTGGACTGTCACTTCATCATTAAATCCCAGTACAGCTCTCACGTGGGGGAATCTATTGGCCACCATCTCCATTCCATGGCCACTCCCACACAGTAAGATGCCACGGGCATTCTCATCACCACCCTCAATCGACTCGGATACTTTGAGGGCATAATCCACATAGTCATCCTCAGGATCTAAAATAAATGCCCCGACATCTTCAACTTCGTATTCATTCTCCATCAACCACTGCTTTATCTCCTCTTTTAGTTCAAATCCTCGGTGATCGCTTCCCAGATAAATCCTCATACCTTTATGCTACCACATCTAGAGTAAGTGCATTATAAATGGCGACGTAGACTTGACTGTTTTTGCGCATTGTAGTGCATGGCGAAGCCAGCGTCACAAAAGCAAAAATAGGTCAGGTCTAAAGTCATTCCTTACTCAAACCATTCTGGACTCACGTGCTTAATCAGCGCTGACAACACTATCTGTACATACGCCCCCTTCCTATCCAATTCTCCCTTAGTAAATACCCCAATCGCCCCCGAACCCTGCTTCACATTGGTCTTACCCGTAAATTCGTCCATCAATGGCCCTAGCTCTCCCCCAGCTTTAATCCTGGTGGCGATTTTCTGGGGCAGTTCAAAGTAGAGTCCTCCCCCCAAACCTTCAGTGCCATTTCTATCCACCACACAAACCCACGCACATTCAAATAACCTCCCCTTGCCTCTATGCATCCCACTCCAATTGGGCGAGGTGGGGTTCAATTCGCATACTCCCCCTTCCACTCCCACACCGTACGACGCATTGCTATCAGTTTTTAATGCAGCATACGCACGCTGCCTGGCTCCATTCATAGTCTCCAGCTCGCTCATTGGTTGGCTACCGACGCCACTTGCTACCTCCACTCCCGCCACCTCACAATCTGGCCAGTACCGCTTGAACGCTTCTTCAACCGCACCTACTTTGACCGGATTTTTACTTCCAACCATGATTCTCATACCATCCCCAATTTTAGCTTAGCTTCTTCGCTCATTCGCTCTTTGGTCCACGCTGGCTCCCACACTAGTTCTAAATCAATCTCATAATCACCTAATGGTTTAATAGCTCCTCGGACGAGTTTATCGATCAGTGGAGCCAGCGGGCACCCGGGCGTAGTCAAAGTCATTATCACTTTTATTTGCTTGCCACTGGCTTTAACATCGTAAATCAACCCCAAGCTCACGATATCGACATGCAATTCGGGATCCATCACCTTACTCAGTTTTTCTAACACAATTTTCTTTGTGATCATCGTTAGATTATACTAACAAACTATATGCAAAAACCGTCGCTTGGCTGGCAATCGTGGAGTCCACCCTTCCCCTCCTGGCACGGATTTCCTCGCTGGGACTACTCTCCCTTCAAGACACGCTCGCTCAAATCAACCTTTCGGGAGACTCCCGAAAGGGCTTTCAAGGTCCGCTACTGGTGTTCTTGGTACGCTTATGGCTGGAATATCACTAATCATAAAATCCGCGAAACCCTCTCTGTCATCAGTAAGCACAAACTCCCCTTTACTCACATCATCATCGACGATGGTTGGACCACCTGGGGCGACTGGCACGCCCCAGACAGCATCCGCTTCCCCAACATGGCCACCACAACCAAACTGATTCGCAAAAACCACCTCCAAGCCGGTTTGTGGTTTGCCCCATTCTTGGCCAACAAAAAGTCCCAGCTTTTCAAAAAGCATCCCGACTGGTTTGTGAAGCATCAAGGTAAATACGTCCAAGGCCTCAAAACCATGCCTGTCTGGGAATGGTTCCTCCCTCAGCAGTATTTACTCAATTTCGAGTTGCCGGAGGTCAAAAAATATATCACCAACTTTATCGATCTCGCGGTAAACAAGTGGGGTATTCCCCTCCTCAAACTCGATTTTCTCTATGCCCCCTACTTCAACCCTCTCTTCAAATCTGACAAGCTTGCTCACAATCAGGTCACTTGGTTATTCCACTATATAAAAAGTAAATATCCCCATGTCCAAACCATTGCGAGCGGAGCCCCTTTCACCCCGATTGTTGGCCTTGCAGATATCATTAGAATCAGCAAAGATACTGCCCTACCACCCGTCGTACCCAAGCTATTTAACCAACTCATTTATTCCCTCCGCATCAAAATGCTCAACCTAAAACTCTCTACGACCAACGTATTCTCAAATATTGCGATTGATCCAGATGTTCGACTCTTTTCGCTCGACACTCGATCAACTACACCCACATGGGATACAATACGCACTAGCGTACTGGGAGTCGGGGACAATTTAACAAGTCTCTCAACAGCTAAGCTACAGGAAATTAAAATATGGCTCACAAACCACAATTCTCAATAATTATTCCCGCGTTAAACGAGGAAAAATATCTACCCCATCTACTCGATGATTTGTCCAATCAAACTTTTCAGGATTTCGAAGTCATCGTGGTTGACGGCAACTCTGATGACCAAACAGTCGTTAAAGCTAAAGTGTTCAAAGCCAAGCTCCCCAACCTAACCATTCTTGCTTGTCCCAAGCGTCATGTGTGTACCCAGCGCAACCTAGGCGCGAGTGTCGCCCAGGCAGATATTCTCATTTTCTCCGACGCCGACAATCGTTTCCCTCCCTATTTCCTCCAAGGTCTCAAGTATCGCTGGGAAAGCAACCAGGTCGATATTCTCGCCTGCTGGCTAAAGCCAGATTTAATATCACCTCAAAATGAGGCCATTGCTACTGCCATCAATACATTCCTCGAACTACAAAGCAATATCAAGCCGACCTATTTACTCGAAGCATTCTTTGCGGTTAGTCAAAGATGTTTCAAACAAATCAATGGATTCGACGAATCGATTAACTATGCTGAGGGTAAATCGTTTATTCAGACAGCCACGAGCTTGGGCTATAAATGCAAAGTGGTTCGCGATCCCACATATACATTTTCCTTCCGTCGCCTCAGAAAATATGGCATGTTAAGCTTTGCCGGCAGACTAGCCAAAATGGAGCTATCCGAATTACTAGGTCCAGAATTCCACTCTTTCCAAGCCAAAAAACTCTACCCCATGCTGGGGGGCACTCTCTTCAACAAACCCAAGCGCGCTAAAAACAAATTCCTTAAAAATATCGCCAAAATCCTCAAAGACTTTTAACCCCAACAAAAAACCAGCCTTCTTCCTTGCGGATTGGTGCTGGTTAGTTGTAAGCAATTAAGCTTTTTTTAGTACCGGCATGCCGGTGCGTTTTGTTTCCATGACTGCGTAACCTGCTGGAACGTCGTTAAGAGCTTCAGCGCGGACGTCGCGAGCGAAGAAATAAATCTGTTGCATGCGACCATTTTTCAGAGTTACTTTTTTGCCGTGCAAATAATAAGTAACGCCTTTAGCGTTTTGGTATGAAAATGCCATATAATTATTTCACCCCCTTCCTAATATCAATGCTACTAATCCTTTGCCTGGTTCCAGGCCTCTACCTCTGGTTATACCCTGGTGAGAATAGGTTGTCAATAAGCCTCTAATCTGGAAAAGTGACACGTACTCATACAAACAGTGTCATCTAGGGGCGATGTCGAGAGATCTATTTCGTCAGTTCAACCAATCTTGACTCCAACTGCGCAAACTCCACCTTCTTCCCATTCACAAAAAAAGTCGGTGTCCCAGTCAGGCGATATCTCGTAGAATCCAAAACATCTACTGAAACCTTGTCTTTTACTTCTTGGCTCTCCAAATCGCTCAAAAACTTGGCTTTATCCATCTGTAGGATCTCGACATACGTTCCAAACAGCTCCCTTGGATCACTGAGTCCTGCCCACTCCGTCTGTTTATCAAACAATAGATCATGAAACTCCCAAAACTTACCTTGTCCGTGAGCTGCTTCACTAGCTTGTGCCGCCACCATGGCATTTTTGTGGATTGATACAAGTGGGAAATGGCGGTACACAAAAGTTACCTTACCATCGTACTTAGCCAAAATTTGCTTGAGCGGCGCTTGCACACCTTGACATGCCGGACACTGGAAATCACTAAATTCGGTGACCACAATCTCCCCGCTCCCTTTCTGGTAGCGCATTTCGCCAGCCACATCAGCTATTGGCTTATCTGCATTGGTACCAAATTGCCAGAGTAGTCCCCCCACTCCAAGTAACACTCCAAGTGTTACTCCGACAAACAGTAAAATTGTTTTTAAGTTCATAGTGGTGGCCAGACTCGCGTCTCTCCTTCATATATTTCAATCGCCCCCGTTGGGCACGATTGAGCGGATAACATAATATTATCTTCTTCGTCGCTCCCACCTTCAATTATTTCTACTAGATTAGCTTCGTTGAGTTTGAAGAACGTAGGTGAGATCGCTACACACGAAGCCGCCGCGATGCATTTAGATTGGATTACCTTTACCGTGTACTTCCCCACCTGTCTCACTAATTTATATTCGTCTGTCATTTTGTTTTCTCCGTTACTCTATTACTCAATTACCCTTATTTTCATATTTCTTGCGCGCACTATCATTTTCGCGCGCGTTAATAATACCACGGCAAATCGGACAGTACTCTGGCGCAGACAAGCCTCTCTGAGCATAGAGTGCCTGTTCCTCCTCGCTCCACACAAAGTTGTTACCACAATTTTTGCACTTGATTGTTAGGTAGCTCACGTAAATTTCTCCCGGTAAATCAAGGTGCTATCCATCCCCAGCTGTGGCAGCAACACACTAACCTCTTCAACCATAGTGGGATTACCACATACATACCCTTCCCACCCTTTTAGACCTGCTGAACCAAAATCTCTTTTTAAACAATCCTGGACATGCCCACTGCACAGATCCCAATCCTCTCCCGGTTGTGACAACACTGGGTCAAATACAAAGTTGGGATAACTCTCCATCAGTCGCTCAAAATTATCAAACCAAAACATATTTGCCTCGTTTTTCAGTCCCCAGTGGAGTCTAATTTGCCTCGTCTCACGCTTATTCAGCAAGAGGTCGTTAATCATCGCATAAATTGGTGCAATCCCACTCCCCGTCACCACAAACAATAACTTGTTGGAGGCTTGTGCGTCAGCCACTACAAACCGTCCCAGCGGAGCCAGTATCTCCACCGCCCCACCAATCTGGATATTTTTCAAAAATGCACTCCCCTTACCTCCCTCAACCATTTCGGCTAAGAGATGAAATCCATGATTATCGTCAGGCGTACTCACAATCGAGTAGCTCCGTCTCTCCCCCACCTCATTCACTTTTATCGACACATACTGTCCAGCCTGGTATTCAATGCGGTCAGGCAACACCAGCTCACACTTTACATACAAAAATTTCTCGTTGTCAGTCAGGTAATATTTATCCGAAACGCGCGCGCTATATTTTTGGGCTTTGGCAAATTCCATAGGGACATTCTAACATCACTCAGGCATATCCCACCCAGTCATTTCGTGCTGAGGTAGATGCAGCTTCTTGGGTGTCACCCACAACAATACCCCAGATACTATCGCCACTCCCCACCCTACAATCGCAAATGTCTCAAGCTCTCCAAATGTTCCCGAAAGCCACCCAGCCAATATCGGCCCGATCACGTACGCTAGACTCAGCGTCGAAGACGACAACCCGATCATGTGTTTGCGCCCTCTCCGAGACCTTACCACCAAATCAGTGTAGATTGCATCCATGAGGGGCCATGACATCGACATTAAAATACTCGAGAGGATTACCACCAAAATAATCCCTTCCACACTTTTTACCCAGGCAAGTAATCCCAACACAACTCCCCCTAGTAACATCAGTCGTTCTGCCCACTTTTTCTTGCCCTCAGATAGTCCCCACTTGGCAATGATCACCCCAATAAACAAGGACGGCAACATGTAAGACGAGAGGAACCACCCTCCAATTGAGCTTTGTTCTGCCAAGCGATCATTCAAAACTGTTCCTGTCGTCCAAAAGGTCGCATCCACTACTCCCGCCATTACACTCAGAATCAGAACAGGCCACACTCGCCTCCCCAAACTCATCCAGTGTTTAATTTCTTCCATCAGGTGCACACCGTGGATATCTTCGTTCACCTCATGGCTGTGTGGTAGTTTGATAAACAAGAAGAGAATGTAAGCAAAACCCAATACCCCACCCGCTCCAAGTACCACCGTCCGATCCCCCCACTTGAGCATCATCCCCCCAATCAGTGGACCTAAGAAATAGGCCAAGTTGCGCACAATCCCCACCACTCCCCACACGGCAGCGCGCAGTTCCCTGGGTGCCCCCCCCGCCACAAACTGCTTGGTCATAAAAGCGTCGAGCTCGTAATACACGCCCCACGCTGCCATTCCCACCACCAAGATGAGACCATAACTAAACCATGTGCTAGAAAACATGCTGAGCAAAAAGATCAGCGATCCTACAATCGCGCCCCCGGCCAATTTATGTACCCCGCTACTGCGCAGCATCTGGGGGAAAATCAGATCCATGCTAAAGCCTATCACCGAGGAAAAAGCCATCATGAGTCCCATCTTCATCGGACTACCCAGTACTCCTTGCATATAGCCAGGCACCCAGTCCGCCAGCACCGCGTCCGAAAGCAGGACAAAAAACAACACTATGCCAAAAGCAGAGACTCGCAACCACATACTCTCATCCTACCTTGTATAATCCTTCTCATGCAAATTGTCCCTGTCTCAGACCCTCAAGCTACCTCGCTCGCGCTCGCAGTGCTCTCTCGTGGAGAACTCGTCATCTATCCCACCGAAACGTGCTATGGCATTGCCGTGGACGCCACCAACTCTGACGCTGTCACTAAACTCCTCGTCTACAAAGGCGACCGTCACCGCCAAGTGGCCATCGCGGTTTCAGACCAAGTCATGGCAGAAAAGTACGTTTCGCTCAACACTATTGCGGCCAATCTGTACAAAGAGTTCCTCCCCGGCCCTATTACCGTGATCTCAGACTCTCTCCACCAGGTAGATGACCGTCTCGAATCCGCGACAGGCACCCTTGGTGTTCGCATTCCCAATTACCCAATTACCCAATTACTCATTGAGACTTTTGGCCGTCCTATTACCGCCACCAGCGCCAACACCAGCGGCAAAAAGGAGCCTTACTCCCTAGCTGACTGGCAAAAATATACAACAGCGGACAAACAGGAGATGGTGGCTCTCTTCATCGATGCCGGCAAGCTGGCCGACCGGCCCACCAGCACGGTGGTCGACACCACGCTCAACGACCCTCAGGTCTTGCGCCAAGGTCAGCTCATTATTCCTGACTTCTCTCCCTCTTTCACCACTAAGTCTTCCGAAGAAACCCAAGCTACTGCCAGCCAAATAATCACCAAGCATCTCTCCCTCACCCGTCGCTTCCCCCTCATCCTCGCGCTCCAGGGAGATCTGGGTGTGGGGAAGACTCAGTTCGTCAAAGGTATCGCGACTGCGCTCTCAATCGACTTAAACATCTCCTCTCCCACCTATACGCTAATGAAGGAGTACCCATATTCACTCCCAAAATACTCAGGCACCCTCTACCACATCGACACCTGGCGTCTCGCGGACCCGACCGAGCTAGAGTCTACCCTCCACCTAAAAAACATACTGAAACCGGGAAATATTATAGCTATCGAATGGGCCGGCAAAGCCGAAAGTGTGTTAAAAGCATATGAAAAAGAAGTGCCTATTTTAGTTATCAATATCAAAGAATTAGACGTAAATACCAGACAAATTAGTTATGCCTTCACGACTCCAGAGTGGAGTTAAACCATCGAATATTTCACTCGCCACGCTTCTAGTTGTTCAGGACTCGCTTGTGACCCATCACGATCATTATCCTCGCCTGGTCGCAGTTGAATATGAGCATGAGGAACTTGGAATCCGTATACCATTTGTCGTACAGGTTGTCCCCCATCCACTTCCCGAATATGCCGCGCCACTTTACCCGCCACTTCATAATATTCGCCTAGATTTGGTACGTCCCACACCCACTCAATATGCTGCTTAGGTATTACCAACATTTGATACGAGGTCTTAGGGAAAACATCGAGTAAAGCCAAGAATTTCTCATCCTCATAGATCTTGTAACTGGGGATCTCCCCCGCGACAATCTTGCAAAAAATACAATCATTCATGTCTTTATTGTACCCTATCCCTCTCAGCCGAGAGCACCAGCATAGCCAAGCGAATTCCATAAACACGGAGTGGTGATGTTCCAATTCTGGCGAACATCCGGCAAGGATCGAGCCAGATTGGAATACGTCACATAGACATGAGCATCTGGCTTGCCAGCGAACCTGAGAGCTCGCTTCTTTCGGTTCACTTTCTTAAGAGCATAAGAAAGTGAACTCGTCAGGCGGGGCGAAACCCGCTAAAAAATAGAATTCCAGATATAATATGCAAGTTATGCAAAAAGAACCAACCATCTTATCTATCGAAACCAGCCTCGACGACACTTGTGCCGCCGTCACTATTGGTCGACGCGTCATCTCTAACGTGGTCTCCAGCCAAACTAGCTACCACGCCAGCTGGGGAGGCACCGTCCCCGACATCGCCAAGCGTCTGCACCAGGAGTGGCTACCCAAGGTTGTAGATCTCGCGCTTCGTAAAGCAGGGAGTCCGAAGCTCGACGCCCTCGCCATCACTATCGGCCCGGGCCTCGCCCCCTCTCTTGAGCAAGGCATCACCTATTGCCGCGAACTAGCCACCAAATGGAATCTCAGAGTCATCGCAGTCAATCACATGGAGGGACACTTGCTGTCCAGTTTTGCGCAGAGTAAAACCGGTACCCGTGGCTTAGAAATTCCCGTCTACCCAGCCCTCGGATTCCTCATCTCCGGCGGTCATACTGAGCTAGTTCTTATGAAAGAAATGGGCGTCTACGAACTGCTAGGCGAAACGCTCGATGATGCCGCGGGTGAAGCGTACGACAAGGTTGCCCGCATGCTAATGCTTGGCTACCCGGGAGGTCCCATTCTAGCCGAAATGGCAAAAGTAGGTAGTCCTATCATTCACCTCCCCGAACCCATGACTATGAGAAAAGATTTAAGCTTTAGTTTTTCGGGGTTAAAAACAGCTGCTAGGCAGTATTTAGAAAAAGAAAAACCAGAGTTAACGAAAAAGTTTATAGAAGATTTTGCCGCTAGTTTCCAAAAAGCAGTATTTAAACATTTAATGACTCGTTTCCGCCGTGCTATCGATACCTACTCCCCTCAAATGATTCTCCTGGGTGGTGGTGTCGTCAGTAATATCGACCTGCGCAATCTCACCAGGTCCGTCGCCAAAGAATATGGCCTCCCCACCTACATTCCCTATACCAAAAAACTCATCACCGACAACGCCGCCATGATCGGCGTCGTCGCCTCGTACAAATACACTCGAGGTGAATTCTCCAAGCTCTCCTCCCTCGACCGCCTCCCCAACCTCAATTTCCCAAAAGTTTCTTCAGCACTTTGACCGGCAGCATCAAGCACTTAATTCTACCTGGATTTACTTCAAATCCCACACCTTCTTTGAGCAACGCTTCATCACTCATCTTTTCTAAATCTTCCAACGTTTTCCCTAGTAGATACTCTGACAACTTCGACGCCGAGGCTGTCGTAATCGCACACCCTATTCCCTTCCATTTCACCTCTACAATTTTCCCCTTCTCAACTTTGAGGTAGTACTGCACCATATCACCACACGACGCATTCGAATCACGATCGGACAAAACATCGTCCCCCACTAGCTCCCCCTGATTCCTGGGGTGCTCATAGTGTTCCATGACTTCTTCGCGGTAGAGATCCATATTACTTCTTAAAAATACCTTTTACTTTCGCGAGCGCTTGAACTAGTGCGTCGATATCTTCTTTAGTGGTGTACACGTTAAAGCTGGCTCGGATCGAAGCGGCCACACCCAAATGATTGTGGAGCGGCATAGTACAGTGGTGTCCCGATCGCACCGCCACCCCTTCTGAGTCTAGAATAGTTGCCACGTCGTGCGCGTGTACTCCCATGTA
>CAYILS010000028.1:0-10791 GCA_964364325.1 uncultured Pseudomonadales bacterium | reverse complement strand
TCAAGTGTCCTATTTTATCTTAGACACTTGTCTTAGTTTAAAGGGGACGGGTCATAGTTATCAAAATCTTGATGCTGGTCAGTAAATAGACAGTCATTAATTGAGTTGTCAATTCCGACGGATTCAAATAGCGACTCAAGATCTTTGGATTTTGAAGTTGTTTGAAAATATAAAAATGGGATGCCATAATTGGCTGCAATGATTGCCGGATGCAGTCTTTCGGTAACAACAAGGCATGATTTCGTAATTGAGGATATGAATTCCTCTAAGCTTGACACATTGATAACTTGATCAAAAGATTCAGATGCAGCGCTAAACCAGTCATCTTTCTCGTTGTCATCGGTGAGACATAACAGTTGATCTAAGTCTTCCAGCTTCAAAGTACCAGCAATTTCTGTAAATGATGCCATAATTTGTTTTAAATCAGAAGTCAACCGACTTGCCGGTTTTTCATTTTCAATCAAGAAGTAAGCCACCTGCTTCATACTTTTTTCGACTGGTTTTTGCTGAGCAAAATAGAAAGCCAAGTCTCCAATATGGCTAGGCTTTACGTTGAAATATGTATGGTAGTAGTCAGAACTTAGCGGTCCTCTTACTCCAATAGGAATAGTGTTGGCGTATGGGTCATGATCAAAGCCTGTAATATCTTTGTTCTTCAGCTCTCCTGGACTCAACACTCCAGAGCCTAAAACGAAAATTGGATTCGCATATTTTAGTCCCGGTCCAACCCATGATTCGAATACAGTTGGCAACACCGTGCCTCCTCCAATAAACAGCGGCTTGTCCCATTTTTCAGTTACAGGATTAATGCTATTTCTTAAGCCTGTAATATGGGTTATCCCTATTTCTTCCAGCAGTCGTCTAGCTCCAATATCACAGAGTTCATCACCAAAGTTCCTTGCACTCGGCTCTACCCCCCATCCTGAATACAGTCCGACTTCTTTTTGAATCATATAAACTTAATATCAGAATGTTTTTCCGACAACCGTTTAACTAATAGAAGATCATTTGTAGTAAATTGGTCACATTCAGTTTGTATCATCAACTCAATGTCATCTTGAGTATTACAATCCGCAGCATGTACTAAACAACCTCTTTCGTGCAACGAAGCGACTAGCCGCTTATTTATCATATTAATTGGATAATGGGCCACGTCTGCGGGTATAAGTTCCATATAATCGACGGTCAACATTTCTCCTAGCTTATTCCCCATCCATTGAGGGTAGGTGTTAAAGAATACACCAATCTTGAACCGAGAGTCCATCTGCTTTACTCTACAGAGTAAAGCAGTATGGGGAGATGTAAACTCGATACGCCTAACAACATCATATTCTACTGCCAATTTGATTACGCTTTTGAGAAATCCTACAGTGCTACCTTTTAGCTCAATTTCATAGTCAATCGTGGTACCAAACTTCGCAAATACATCTTCGAGAAGCGGTATCCTTTCATTTATGTGCTGAGGAGAAAACCATGAACCTGCGTCTAGTTCTTTGATGTCAGAATATGGGGTGATCCTAATTAAACCCTCCCCGTTATCAGGGTAACCTAATCTATAGTCGTGATGAACTACAAGCTGTTGGTCTTCAGTCTCGTGCACATCTAATTCTATCGCCTTACATCCAAGTGCTACTGCTTTGACAAATGCGCATAGCGTGTTTTCAGGTGCTAAAGAAGAAGCACCACGATGAGCTATTACTTTAATTGCCCTAGCGACTCTTTTCATAAATATCGCTTTCCAATTTTGTAAATACTATCATAAGAAACTTTTGTCTCTAATACTTTGGATAGGTGCATGGAAGTAAACGCTATCATGTGAGAAAACCCGTTAAGAGTATCACATCCACAGGATCTGCACTGTCTAAGGAATTGCGTCTCCCATGGTGTATAGTTCGCATCTATTGCTAACGCATCTTTGTTTGCTTTCATACTAATTGGCAGGGGACTTTCATATGCTGATACTAAATTACTACTTTCTTTCCCAACCCCTGTACCGTTGTAAATTACACTGGCTTTAAAAATTATACCCTGAGTGAGTGATTTAAGTGGGGTAACTACTGAGCAAAGGCACTCTCGCTTTAGCTTATCTGCCAGAGCGATGGCCTTTGAATGATGAGTATCATAAAGAAAAACAGTACGCGCGCCCATATTCACAAGCTTAAACGCTACAGATGTAGACACACCACCACAACCTAATATTAGAGTTGTCTTCTTGGTGTAATCAACTCGTTTTGTGTGTTGCTGTCCAAGCCAAAAGGATTCTCCATCGATATTTTCCCCTATTAATTTGCCTTTCCTTTTTACAATCAAGTTGACCGCCTTCATATTACTGGCATTGTCTGATAACAGGTCACAATACTTGTGGGCAATTGTTTTGTATGGATTTGATACAACTATGCTCATGGCAGTTGAATCTCTAGTAAAAGTATCAATAAATGATTCTAATTTGATGATCTCAGTTTTTGAAACTAGATTTTTCTTCAGAGGTATTTCAATTGGCTCATATGTATGATTAAGTGAATTATTCGAAAAATATTCTTGATATATGAAGAAAGTCTTAGAAGATTTCAAATAATTTGACAGGATATAATGTTTGTATATTGTTATCATATTCATCTTATAAACAATCGATGTAAGCGCACGGTAGATATTACAAGTAGTAGTCCAATCAGTTCCTCATTCTTCAAGGATGAATTCAGAAACTTATTAATGATTCTTTTGGTAAATGATATATCGAAATACTTCCCCACTATTTTCAGGGTAGTCGGCGACTTAATATCGCTAACCCAACTACTGAAATTTTTAGAAGAAAACAGTACCTGACCCATTGGTGCTAAATATCCTTGTTTTGTCCTCTGAGTGATTTCTTTCGGCAGAATATTTTTTGCAAGATCTCTTAGGAGTTTTTTGTCCATACAAAGAATTTCAAACTGGTCGTCTGGTATTGAAAATAAAAAATCTACTAAGTCCTCATCTAAAAATGGGAATCTTTGCTCTATACTATGACTCATCGCTAGGCGATCACCTTGCTGTACCAATAGGTAACGTGATAGCTTTGTGGCTATTTCCACAAGTTGCATCTGTCTAGTGACACTACGGTTAGTTGTTGAATACCCTGCACATGTTAAATCGACCATATTTTTACCCGATATTTGATTATCTACAAAAAGATTCTCCAATATGAGATTGTCTTTAAGCTTATCTTTTATGCTACATATCTTTTTCATGAGAACCGGATAACCCAACATCATTTCATCTGCGCCCTCGCCGCACATTACATATTTGATTTTTTTCGATCTGACAAGTCTAGACAATGAATACAAGGGTATTGGGGCAGTTCTTATCATCGGCAATTCTGTATGCCATATTACATTCTCAAAATCTCTCTCGAATGCATTATCTCCAGTGCAAAAATGCAGGGGAATGTCTAGGTGTTTTGCAACTATCTTTTGGTAGCTTGATTCATCAAACTTATCATTATCAAACTTAACAGAAAATGATTCCACCGGGATTTTCAACAATTTTAGAACAGCTGTAACAGTAGACGAATCTACGCCGCCACTCAAATAAGTGCCAATTTTACCGGTATTATCAGCCTGCATTCTTCTTCTGATCGCTTGTGTAAGCAGATGCTTAAATTGCTTTATAATTTCATCAGAATGGCGTGCAATCACTGGAGGCAATTCCCAATACGCTTTATCTTCAAGGATACGAATTATACCGCCAACTTCAAATTTCATAATATGGCCCGGATGTACCTGAAAGACATCCTTAAATACAGTTCTGGGAGATGTTGATCCGTAGAGGAATAGTGTTTCTTTGATTGATAGTGGATCAAGTGAGGTACAAATTTTTGGATTTAGGTACAAAATCGCTTTCACCTCGGAAGAAACATATAATTCTTTATTACTATTCATTGCATAATACAACGGATTTATTCCAAATCTGTCTCTGAATAAAATAATGAGTTTTTTGCGAGTATCATAAATTAGACCAGCAAATTGTCCTTTTAGGTATTTAACAAAGTCATCTGCGTATTCCTCGTAGGCATGTACTATCACTTCGCAGTCAGAATTGGTTGCAAAATGGTGTTTTTTATGGAGGTTTTTTCTGATTTCTTGATGATTATAGATTTCCCCGTTACAGACCATCCATATAGAATGATCCTCATTTGATATCGGTTGAGACCCGTTGTTTTCTCCCACTATTGAGAGCCTGTTAAATCCGATGATCGCCTGTTCTAAATTAACGCGCCTGGTCTCGTCTGGACCTCTATGAGAAGTTTTCCCTAGAGCTAATTCAAAGGTATCTGAAATTGAGCGTTCAATCTTGTTGCCTGAAATGTATCCTAAAATTCCACACATTTTATACCCCAATCATTTTTATTGTCTCGAGCAGGTAAGCTTTTAGCTTTTCTTCACTTATTTTCCAATAATATGTGTTTTTAAGTTGATAGATTTGACCGGGGGTTTTTGGAACAACAAACATAAACTTTTGATCTTTATAGAGCTTATATCGCTTCATTGAGTAAATGAGCTTCTCAATCGATATATTGGCTGGTAACTTAGTGGGCAAATCAAATTTGCGCAATAAAGAGTTTTGTTTTTCCCAAACATTTCTCTCCACAATCCCCCCTATTACTCCAAGTGCAAGCTCATAGTTCATTCCAATTGAAACACAATCCCCATGTCTCCTGTGAGTGGTACCATATGTTTCTACGCCGTGGCCTATGTTGTGACCATAAAGAAGTTTTGATCTCGCTGGCATGGGTTGTTCACACAATCGAGCTTTTAATTCCGCTCCCCTCGATATAACTGAAAGCCACTCTCTATCTAATTGGAAATGGTCTTTTAGCAGGCCAATATCATTGATGAGTTTATTGTCAAACAACATACCTACTTTTATCACTTCCGAGAATCCAGATATTAGCTCATCATAAGGCAGTGAGCGTAAGAGAGAGAAAAAGCTATAACTCTCTTTAGCATAGTGGATACTTCCGATAGAATTTTTTACCTTACCAAAATCTATTCCTGTTTTTCCTCCAATATTTGCGTCTACCATACTCAATAGAGTAGTCGGGATAAAAATATGTTCTAGCCCTCGGTGGTAGCATGAGGATGCAAATCCAACCAGATCACACGTAGTACCTCCACCTAAAGCTATAGCAACGTCAGGATGAAGATCAATCATTTGATCCCATATATCGATGACTCGGTCGAGTTTCTTCTCGCTGGAATCTAGATAATATGTGGTGATATTCTGCGTATAATCTGAGATTATTTTCTGGATACTCTTAACTATTTTTTTATCAATATGCCTATCAACTATTAGTAGTGGGTTGTGTTTATTCTTGAGCAATTGGGAAGAGATACTTTTTGGAATATCTTTATAAAAGTGGACTTGAACTAGCTTGTTCAATTCAGTCGGAGTATATAAAATTGTTTTATAGCTTAATGCTTTCACCATTACTTCTCCTTTCGAAAAACTTATCTAGGTATAATAAGGCCTCCACGGCGGAGTTAGATTCTGTACTCCATCTCTATCAACAACACAAACAGCTGTATAGGGATCCCTTCCTTCTTGATCTATCACTACTAGAGCACCCATAGCTCTCACAACATCTTGATTAAAACAGTCTCCGCGAGTTGCCGTATGATACACAACAACGGGTACAGCATCTTGTTTCCCTGTTAAGTACTGACTATTTTTTATCAAAGCATCAGATAAGTTAAAAATTGACGGCGTATACATTGTATGTAGATCATCAGATACTGTCCCTGTTATTTCTACGTGATCTTCGATCACTTCCATTGTAAAGTTATTTAAAGGAGCCAGTGCTTTATCAGGATATGTAAAAAAGGTACACATCAAATTACCGAAGTCGTTAAAAAATCTGATTTGCCAACCTTTACCGCCCTCGAATAATCTCCTATGCGGCTCAATTAATGCCAAATCTCTCATTTTTTTTGCGATAATGAGGTTTTGCTCTAGAGTACCGGTAAATACGATATCGAGATCATGATATGTTTCAGTATTACCCAACAACAAGGAACCTGTAAGACCCTGTGCAACTTCATTAGGGCTTATTTCCAATAGAATCATAAGATTTTCAAAATCTCTAAGGAATTTATCCCCCTCCAAGCCTGATTTAGACAATGCGAGTTCTATGGCTTTTCTCGAAGGAAGATGAGCTATAAAATCAGAGGTGGGAAGAATCTGCTTATACCTAGCAAAGTAGGGATTTGCGTTATTTTGACCATAGGCTGGGTCAATTTTTGCCAATAATTTAGCCCTCTGCGGGTAAGGTATTGGTTCGTATGTTCCATCGAACAAGGTAACTTTCTTATATGGCTCCCCCCACAATAGTGTTGTACTCGTAGAATCTGGGGCATATAAAGCCTCACACACCACTGAGTTTGTGGGATGAGCATATCCTTCAACATTAAAAATAGTGCCGTCGTTACGTACTAAAAATTCCGCATCCATAACACCATTCATATCTAGGTTGTCTCTGATCGGTTCAGCGATATTCACGTAAGATTGGTTTCGCTGTATCTTCGATATTACCTCCTTGGTCATACGAGGATAATCTCCTTTTCTACATTTCTAAACGCCTGATCGAATTCACCTGTCGTCTCTTTCGCTCTTTCGTTGACTAATAACTCAGCCATTAATCCAGGGGCAATAGTCACGATGTCTGCTCCATAATAAAAAGCCTCACGTACTTGGTCTGTGGTCCGTATACTCCCGACAATAATTTTTGTTGATAGAACGTGGTCTGATAAATACTGCTTAACTGATTTTAATAAAAGATCGGGTCTTACTGACTCATTGTATTTCTCTACAGACTCGATGGTTCTACCCCAGAAAAGACTGATGAAGTTAGTTTCATTATTTGTACTACCCCTACTTGCTTCTGCCGCCATAACTAACTGTCCGTAGTTCATGCCTATTGTCGCGTTTGTCCTAATCCCAAGTTTTGCAAATCTATTAATTAGCAAAAGTCCTTTGTCATTATCAGTGACAATAGGTACTTTTATCACAATATTTTTTGGACTTATGGCCGAGTATTTCTTTCCTATTTCTATTAACCTTTCAAAAGGCCACTCGCTATCTGGAAGCTCGATTGAGAGAGTTTTGTCATTCCCAATAACTTCACATATTTCTCTTATCCTCTTTGGTATATCTTTGACTCTATCTTTAGTCAGGAGAATGACCTGATTTGTGGTAACTCCACCGATAAGGAAATTCCATTTTTCAACCTCTTCCAGACTTCCGGAATCCAGAAATAGTCCTGAAAAATTATTCATAAATGTTAACCATCTATTTTAATTTCCTCAATTGAGTCAGTATTATAACACTTTTTATAATTATGGGTCTAAATTAATTAGAATAAGATAATCCCTACGATAATTATACCTGACACTCCTCGCACACCCACGTTCCTCTCCCTCCCACCACTATTCTCTTCAGTGCCCTCCCACAGTTATTGCATGGCTCGCCGGTGCGGCCATACACCAAGAATTCATTTTGATACGTCCCCCGCTTGCCTAGTGCATCGACGTAACTATTGTCGCTTGCTCCACCAGTCGCCAGCCCTCGCTCCAAAACTTGGCTCAAACATGAGCGCAATTTCTTCACCTCACTCAACTTCAAACTATTGGCTTTCCGCCGCGGATCTATCCCCGCGAGCCACAGCCCGTCATTGGCATAAATGTTCCCCACCCCTGCTAACAAACTTTGATCAAGTATGGCTTCTTTTATGGCTCTACCAGTCTTTTGTAGTTTGCGCAGCAAGTCAGTATCGCTAATATCCCACGGCTCGGGACCCAACTTTTGTTTGAGCATGGCGTACTCACTCGCGATATCCTCTATGGCTTTAATATAGCCGAACATCCGTGTATCCCAGTAGTACAAATGCCGCCCGTCCTGCAAAGCGATCACTACTCTCGTGTGAGGGAGGTCAGCATAGTCTGCGACATCGAGTACTAGCCGCCCCGTCATCTTCAGGTGTATAGCTAAACCCTTCCCGCTCTCAAAATAGATGAAAAGGTACTTGCCTACCCGTGCAACCTGCGAGATTTTTTCTCCCCCCATCTTCGTGTGGTCACCTATATAGATCTTGGGGGTGCGCACTTCCACAGAAGATATCATTACTCCCACCAATCCCACTTCCAGTTGCTGGCGTATAGTCTCGACTTCTGGTAGCTCAGGCATGGACGATCTTCCTTATGGCTTTTTCAAATCTGGCTCTCCCAAAAGTCGCTGCCCACTGCTTAATTTCGACTCTGTTCCACTTAGTCTTCTCTATTTGCTTAATCCCTTCTGCCACACTCTTAGCGTCTGTACTATCAATCAAAACTCCCGTTTTACCAGATATGACTGTCTCTTTATATCCACCACCATTAAATGCCAACACGGGCGTACCGTGTGCCATAGACTCAACCGCCGTCATCCCAAAATCTTCATCCCGTGCCAGTGCGATAAAGCACTTGGCCTCACTGTACAGCTCAGCCAATTCGACTTCATCGACACGTCCCAAAATCTCGACATTCGCGCCTACACTAGTCAACTGCTGCTGCATCCTCTGCTCCACGATCTCACCCGCGATCTTGAGATTAAAACCACCTCGCTGTGCTGCGAGCACCGCTTCCATTACCCCTTTTGCCCCCGTCACTCGCGTGACCAGCAAATAGTAGTCTTTTCTCATTTGAGAATTTGAGAATTTGAGAATTGGGATTTCCACGGGTGGATAAACGACAATCGAAGGTTTGCGATAAAACTTCTCGATTCGCTTAGCCACTTCTTTTGAATTGGCTATCCACGTATCTACTCGCTGAGCCGACTGGAAATCAAAGTAGCGCAAAAACGGGCCAAATACCCACATAAACACCTGTCCCCACCATTTCCCGATCGCGCCTGTGGGAGTCTCATAGCCGTAGAGCCATTTAGGGGGAGTATGGCAATAGGCCACGACCTTTGTACTTGGCTTCACCCTAAATCCCCTGGCAATGTAGCCACCCGAGGTCGAGGTAATCACGAGGTCGTAAGCACGTAGATCGATACTGCGCCAAATCCATGGCAGCAAAAAGCGAAAATAGCTATAAAAACGCCTTATCTTTAAGAACTCTGCCCACTTACTCTCTACTATCTTCCTATCTCCAAACATCGCCTTTGCTGTACCACTCTTGGCAAACGCAGTATAAATCAGGGCCTCCGGATACATCTCGGCTAGCACCCGCAAAACTCGCTCGGCTCCACCCGCTTCATTGAGATAGTCATGTACCAAGGCGATTTTCATTAAAACAACCCCATTTGATTTTCGTTTACTGGTTTCTTTTTCTCTTCTGCTCCGGGGAAAATGCGTCGGATCAAACTCTTAAAATTGAGCTCTTCGAGTTTGTCGCGCAACTCAGGGCTCGCAAAATCCTTGTACTCCATATCATCCATTGTAACTTTGAGTTCCATATCGCACACGATTCGGCTCAAATCCTGCGAGAGCAGCGCACTATCTTGGCCATCCGCCAGTTTCTTGGCCGTCAGCTCGCCAAACTGAGTCTGTACTTCTTTGATATCCCGGTAAATCCGCTCCAGAGTCCCAAACATCTTGATCAGGTTGGCTGCCCCTTTTGGCCCTATCCCAGCTACACCGGGGATATTGTCGCTAGGATCGCCAATCAGGGCCTTGTAGTCCACTATTTGCTCCGGGTGTACGCCATACTTGTTCCATACTTCATCAGGCCCGTACAAAACGGGTGGATTTGCCCCCTTGGCGGGTGTCAGGATCCGCACGTGCTCATTGACCAGTTGCATGGTATCCTGGTCTCCCGTCAGGATTACCACATCGTTATCCTCACTTCCCAGCTTAGACAGCGTGCCAATGATATCGTCGGCCTCATACCCTTCATCTGCGATCTGGACAATCTTCATAGCCTCAATCACTTCTTTAACCAACGGGATTTGCTCGACCATCTCCGCATCAGCTTTGGGTCGTTGAGCTTTATACCCCACATATTTCAAATGGCGAAAAGTCGGCTTCGGCAAATCCCAGGCCACCATGACGTGGCTGGGCTTCACCTCCTCAAGTGCAGCAATCAAAATACTCGCCACCCCGTACACGGCCCCCACTATTACCCCCGACTTGGTGGTAAACGGCGGATAGGCATGGTACGCCCGGTGCAACAGTGCCGACCCATCCACTAATAGCAACTTATTCATGAATGTATTTTACCCTACTACTTACAGTTGTTTAAGATTTTGGAACAAGCTCACCAAACAATTTCTCATTACCTCATCCAATCCCAATGTCTCTAGGCCCTCTTCGCCTACCCAGCGATACTCATCATGTTCTTTAAGATTTAAGGCCACATCCCCTGCTGCCACCTGAACGATAAAATTAAACTGCCTAGTTTTAACCTGCTCTTCTTCATAGTCAAACCCTTCTGACATCCCAATAACTGCCAATACCGTTAAACCCGCCTCCTCCTTTGTTTCCCTTCCAATTGCTTCCTCAAATGACTCACCCACTTCAACGCCACCACCTGGAATCTCAAACTGGCCCCCCATAAACCCTGGCACTCTTCTCACTACCAATACCTTGTCGTCGCGAACTATACCCGCGCCTACACAAAAAGCTTTAATACCATCAACTCGCGCCTGAGCAATAAGCTCCGCTTCAGGAATTTGATATACATCCTTCATCATATCTGGATATTGTATCTCACTAGTCAATATATCGTACTGGCAGGGTACATTGGTAACACTTGGAAATAATTATGGTGAGCATACTCT
>CAYILS010000027.1:0-10957 GCA_964364325.1 uncultured Pseudomonadales bacterium | reverse complement strand
CGTGGTGCTCGTACTAATCGTAAATTCGCGCTCAACTTTTTGTGCAGTCCCACCCGTTCCAATCGTGCTCACCGTAACTGTTTGCTTACCTGCTTTGAGATCGGTCACTGGAGCCCAGCTCCACGTACCATCAGATTCTGCCGTGATGGTATCGCTCACCGCTTTTTGACCCTTAAGCGCAATCGATAGAGTAGCCTTGGCTGGAGCAGTCCCGCGGAATTCCGGTCGGAGTGTTTTGAGCGTTTCTCCTGGCTCTTTGGGGTTGAGTAAGGTGATACCTGTCGTACTGACCGCATTAATATCAGACCCGGAGAGCGGCTCGACGTTAAAGATCGACGGTTGCTGGGGGGCGGGCATAGGTGAGGCGGAAGGAGCAGTAGTCGTCTGGGGTTGTATTTGTGCCACTTCTGGGGTTAGGGCTGGATTCATAAAGTTCTCGTCTTGTCCCAGGGTGATCGTGGGCACGGGTGCCGAGTTGGCTAGAGAGACCGAGACGGTCGACTCTAGTTTGCCTGATGCTGCCATAACACTGCCAACCGTAGCGGCCGGGTCATAGGCAACGTACGACCTCAAATCACTGCTGCGAATAGTCGAGAGAGTGAATGCATAGTTACCCGATTCAGTCACCAGCGTCGAGACCGTTGCCGAGGAGGGGAGAGTGAGATAGACAATCGATCCTGCCGAGGGCGGTGTAACATCACCGTAAAAATTCTGCGATGTCGGTGTACCACCGATCACCGGCCCGGTCGCTGTCGTATAAGGGCTGCCGTTGTTATCAAATCTAACCAGATTGTCACCAGAGAGTATCCGAAAAGCGTACTGGGTCCCCGGCTGCAAACCCTCAATCGTCACGTGATGTGTTTGGTAGCCAGTGGTCTCACCCACATCCCTATCATCATTTGCTCTAGTAGTTAATTTCTCGCCCACCGCCCCGTACTCTACGAGTCCCGAGGTCGCGGACTGTGTAATCCACGACACGCTAAACTTGTTGTCAGAGATATTGGTGATGCGCACATTTTGGGGCACAACCTCTTGCGTCACTTTGGGCGTTTTAGTCTGGATGTAAAAATATCCTCCAACCACGACAGCCACAAGCAAAACAATCCCTACCACGGTTGGCATTCTCTTAGTTAGTAAGCTCATCTTCAGTATCTACTACAATAGTATCATCTTGAGCAGGAGTTGCCGACTCAGTGGCGGTTATCACAAGTACCTCTGGGGGAGCTAGCTGCTCCTGAATGACGAGTCGCTCTGAAAGCGCCTCGATCACTTTTAAATCAATCCCCAAATTAATCGGTGTCAGCACGCTCTTGTCTATTTCGACTGCATTCGTATTGTTAAGTGCTGAGTAGGCTCCCACTCCGGCCCAAGTCAGTGCAGCCAAGAGCGTCGCCACCCCGATTTGGTAGAGTGTCCTACTTACCATCACGCCTTCTCGTCTCGACATTTATCGTTTTCCTTTCTTAACTTCCAGTGCTTTATTGAGTTGGGCTTCGTCAGCCAAATAATAGGCGCTGCCACTAATGTTGAGTGAGACGGTGGGGGTTGCACCTTTAGCTGCGCTCTCCCGCGTGATCGTTACCGACTCTATCATCATGACCCGCTCCATTTTGAGCAGTTTATTCAGAAACTCAGCGGTCGCGTTGTACCCACCAGTGACTCGGATAGCGAAGGGGAGATCAATAATCTTTTGGTTTTTGCTGGGGGCAAACGGTGAAAGGATTCGAGAAAATAGTAAAGTGGGACCAAGTGTCTCACTCTCTATTTGGGTCCCTGTCTCTTTAGCCAAAGACTCAACGGCAATAGTAAAGGGAGAGTAGTTCGCCCCCTCATTGGGGATGCTGGTATTAATGGTGGGGAGAAACGGCTTCAAAGCGTCCAGCTGAGTTGAGGCCTTCTGCAATGCACCTACTTTAGTCTCCAGCTGGGTTAAGATTTTTTCAGATTCAATCAATGTTTTCTTAAGATTCACGATCGAAAGAATGGTTGGTCGCAGCGCAAAGACGATAAAAAGCGACATGACAAATAGCGAAAGGACGAGCGCTAGAGAAACTTGTACCGACGGCATTCGGTAGTACCTACGCAAATCTTGGGCGTAGTGCTGAGATTGGGTGTTCATTTTTTCGCTCCTTTAGCCGCTGCGCCGTTCGCGACTGTCACTGAGAGATCAAATTGCATCTGGGCTCCCTTGGTCGAGCTGCTCTCAAGCTTGCCGATCCGCACCGATTGATACATTGGATTGCCCTGGATAGAGGTCAGGAATTGGCCAAATCCAGGGAGCGAGGCAGCATATGCCGACAGCGTCATTGACCCTGGAGAGAAAGTGATGCGGTCATACCACACCTCTTCAGGGGTAATCTGGACTATGTTGGTGAATATCTTGAGCACCGATTCTTGGGAATCCATGGCTAGCTTAGCTTGTTCCACTTGCCGCTGAGCCAAAACGTAGTCCCGCTCTATTTGTTCGTACGACTTGATGATTGCCACGTTACGCGCAATCGATTTACGCATATCAGTCAAGTTGCGGTCGAGGGTGAAACGATATAAAAATGCTCCCATTACAACTAGCTGGGTGATGATCACGCTCCACTTGCCAAAAACGAGCGCCCATTCAAGCACCACTCCCAGAGTGCTACTCTCAAATGGATCTCTCGGAAGCAAGTTAATAGATCGCTTGTGTCCAAAAAACGCGGGCAGTTTCATCCCTTTAGTATAGCGTGGTTACAGAAAAAAATCTTCTCTTATTTTTTGACGATTTTGGAAATCCTGGACTTCAGGCGCGCAGCGTGACCCTTGGCTACCAAATGGTGTTTGACACCCAGATCCATCGCAGAATACAGCGCTTTCAGCGTTTCTGGAGTAGGGTTGGCCCTGACTTCTTTAATGGTAGTTTTGATTCTACCTTTAGCGCTCATGTTAGCGGTGGTTCGCTTTTTATCGACGCGGGCTTTTTTGATGGCTGACTTGGTAAGTGGCATAGTGCTGTGAAGTATACCAGGTGAGCCGTAGCTGTGCAATGACTTTTCACAAGTGAGTTTAAGCTCTACACTGTATGTATGTTTAAACGATTTGTGCAAAACGGCCGAGATATTTTTGAAAAAGAAAGCTCCTCCATCCTGTCAGCCGCCACGATCATCATGGGGGCCACGTTAGCTTCAGCTCTGCTGGGTTTGGTCCGCACTCGCCTCCTCATATCCTATTTCTATGCCGACAAGGCAATCGTCGACGTCTTTTGGGCGGCCTTCCGCATTCCGGACATGATCTTCCAGATCATCATCGTAGGAGCGCTCTCCTCAGCCTTTATCCCGGTCTTTAGCCGCTACCTGACGAGCAAAGAGGAGAGTAATGAGATCGCCTCGTCCATGATCAACTCAGTCATGCTGGTGATGATGGTGCTGAGCGCTCTTGTCATCATCTTTGCCTACCCGCTCTCTCGCTTGATAGCCGGAGGATTTACGGACGCTCAGCTTACCCTGATGGCTAACTTGACCCGCATTATGGCAGCAGCCCAGCTCTTTTTTGGCTTTTCGTCTTTTTTGACCGGAGTCATTCAGTCCCACAAACGCTTCCTCATCCCCGCGCTCTCTCCCATTCTCTACAACCTCGGGATCATTGTAGGCATACTCCTGTTTGGCCGCAGCATGGGTATCTACGGCGCGGCTATCGGAGTAGTGATTGGTGCCTGTCTCCACCTCTTGGCGCAGCTCCCGCTCGCCAGCAAACTCGGCTTTAGCTATCGCTTCGTCTGGAGTCGCAGTCACGGAGCCGTCAAAGAAATGACTCGGCTCATGCTTCCTCGTATCCTTACCCTCTCCCTGGTACAAATTGAGGCCACAGCAATTGTGACTTTTTCTAGTTGGCTTTCGGTTGGCACTGTCACCATTATCTCTATCGCCCAACAGCTCGCCAACTTACCTGTGCGCTTGATTGGTATCCCGATCGGCCAGGCCTCGCTCCCATTTTTCACCAAAGTAACCTCCAAAAACGATCTCCAATCCCTGGCTGCCATGGTCAACAACACCATTCTCGAGATGTTGTATCTTGCGCTTCCTGCCAGTGTCATCGTGCTGGTGCTGCGCATCCCCCTTGTCCGTTTGGCGTATGGTGCTGATTCCTTCCCTTGGGCAGAAACGGTCTTGACCGGCAAGTTGGTAGCGATCTTAGCCGTCTCGATCGCAGCCCGCTCGCTCACCCACGTCCTCGTGCGGGTGTTTTATTCACTCCACAACACGCGGACACCGTTTGTGACCAATCTGCTCTCGACTACGATCAATATCGCTCTGAGCTATTATTTCTTGTTTGTACTCAAGTCCGGGGTGCTAGGGATGGCCTTCGCCATCACCGTCGCCTCACTCATTGAAACAGTCGTCTTAACGAGCTTGTTGTATGGTCTGGCCAATTTTGCAGGTACTCATTTACTATTCCCCACCCTCAAAATGATCGGAATCACTCTGATCACTTCAGTCGCTCTCTGGATACCCTTGCGGGTCCTCGATACGCTCATCTTCGATACTACGCGCACGCTTCCGTTGATTCTCCTCACAGTCACGGTAGGCATCATTGGTCTTGCGGTTTATATTGGTCTCTCGTACCTGTTTAATATTAAAGAGCTCGGGGTCTTTGTTCGCCTGATCGAAAAGATTGGGGGCTGGCATAAGGCCCTCTCTCAGTCCGGTGAAACGCTCGATTCGTCCGAAAGTTCTGTATAACCTCTGGTATACTAAGCAAATGATCTCTCAAATTCGCAACTTCTCGATTATCGCCCATATCGACCATGGCAAAACAACGCTAACCGATCGTCTCCTCGAGGCCACTGGTACCGTTGCTATGGGTGGGACAGTTAGGTTGATGGACTCGAATCCCATCGAGGTGGAGCGCGGGATCACTATCAAGCTCGCCCCCGTCCGCATGCTCTATACCCCTCTAGCATCTAGCATCTCTCTCCTATCTCCTCAATCAAATTCAGAATTTATTCTAAATTTGATTGACACCCCCGGCCATGTCGACTTCAGCTACGAAGTAAGTCGCGCGCTCCACGCCTGCGAAGGGGCGGTCCTCGTAGTTGACGCCACGAAGGGTATTCAAGCCCAGACGATCGCCAATTTTGACAAAGCCAAAGAGGCCGGTTTAACGATTATTCCCTTCGTCAATAAAATCGACATGCAAGCCGCCGAGCCAGAGCGCGTCGCCGCCGAAATTGTCGAAACTCTTGGCTTTAAACCAGAAGACATTCTCTTTGGCTCCGCCAAGTCGGGCATCGGTGTCACAGAACTGTTAGACGCCATCGTCGCCCGCGTCCCCGCGCCTCGTAGCGAAGCAAAGATCGCAAGCGTTGCCGAGGGACTTCGAGCTTTAGTCTTTAACTCCACCTTCGACACGCATAAAGGTGTGATTGCCTTCGTCAAAGTCATCTCGGGCGAGATCAACAAGAAAAATAGGGATAGCTTAATGCTCTTGGCCACCAAGGAGAAATTGAGTCCTTTGGAGATCGGCTTCTTCTCTCCCGACATGCGTGCCTCTGACCACATCGAGGTAGGGGAGGTTGGCTACATCGCGACCGGTCACAAAGATATCCGCGCGGTCACGATTGGTGACACTTTAACTACTCTGGGCGCCAACATCACCCCGGTCGAGGGGTATCAACGTCCCCAAGCCATGGTTTTTATGGATATTTATCCCATCGACGCCGACGATTACCGCAACCTCGTCGATGCTCTAGGCAAACTAGCCTTAAACGACGCCTCGCTTGCCTACCACGCAGCCTCCTCTCCCGCACTTGGCCACGGATTCCGCGTCGGATTCCTGGGTATTTTGCACGCCGAGATTGTGACTGAAAGGTTGAGTCGTGAGTTTGAGGTATCGGTCGTCAACACCGCCCCCTCCGTCCCTTACAAAATGGTCTTAAGGGACGGTGAGAAACTGGAGATCTCGAGCCCTGCCGACTGGCCCAGTCCCGATCAAATTCAGAGTATCGAAGAGCCCATGGTCACCTTGACTATCTATACCCCAGAGCAGTACGTAGGTGGCATTATGGAGCTCACCCAGAATAAGCGGGCCGAGTTTATCGATATGCAATACGTGGCTGGCAGAGTCCGCCTCAACTACCTCATGCCACTCTCCGAGCTCATTACCAATTTTTATGATCGACTCAAGTCTGTCTCTTCTGGGTATGCCTCAGTCCAATATGATCACGCGGGATACGCAGGCGTTGACGCTGCCAAAGTCGACATTTTGTTAAACGGCGAGCCCGCCGAGGCGCTCTCCTTTGTCTCGCCTCGTCATTCGGCCGAGTCTCGTGCTCGCATTCTCGTCGACAAACTGGCCGAGGTTATCCCCCGCTCACTAATAGAAGTAGCCATCCAGGCCACGATCGGCGGCAAGATTATCGCCAGGTCCACGGTGAAAGCGTTCCGCAAAGATGTGACCGCCAAGCTCCACGGCGGTGATATGACCCGCAACCGCAAACTCCTCGACAAGCAAAAGAAGGGGAAGAAGAAGATGAAGCAGCTCGGCTCCGTCGCCGTCCCCCAGGAGGCCTTCACTGAAATCCTGAAAATCTAACCACAACTTGCACCCCATAGTACAATCTACAAATGGCCGCGATAAGTGAAATCCTACTCACACTATCAGAAAACCGCCTCAATGACCCGGTGAGTGCGCCTGCGTGTGCCGCAACTGAAAAAAATACGATTACTTTTATGACGAGTATGAACAATAGTTATAAAAGAATTCCACTAGAAGGTGCATACATTGCGTCTCATGGACAATATGATAATCCCTCTACCTTCGCCTATACCATATATATACCGTGGTCATTCGGTCAGGATTGTTCTCTTATAGTCCGATGTGAAGATTTGCCAGAGCTAGAGGGAATGATAGTCCGAGAGCCATCCCTGGCCGAGACGTCAGTGAAATGGCCACATCCAAAGAGACCACTCTTCACACCAATCGAATATCCTCAAGAATCAGATAGATTACTTAAAATACCCGATATTAGACAATATGTAGGTATTCTCGAAGAGTTAGGGGTGATTGTTGGGACTCAATTTATAGAAAACATCATAAATTTCAGTACCTGGTTGACTGAATATGACAAGAAGTCGACGGAGAAAATTTGGGATTGGTGGCGTAGTCAAGCTAGAGAGTACTATATCCCGTAACGTAGTCTATTGACATATCCTAGCACTCTCGCTATCATAGTGCTAATGAAACCTTTAAGTCCACGCCAAATCCAAATCATCAAAGCCGTAGTCGAGGAATACACCTCCACCGGTGAGCCGATCGGCTCCGACACCCTCGACAAGAAATTTAACTTAGGCGTCTCGCCCGCCACGATCCGCAACGAGATGGTCAGACTCGAAGATCTGGGCTACCTCAAACAGCCCCACACCTCTGCGGGTCGCATCCCCACCCCAATCGCCCTCAAGCTCTACGTCTCCGAGCTCATGCACGAAGAAGATCTCTCCGTCACAGAAGAGGTCTCTGTCAAAGAGCGTATCTGGGATCACCGCAAACAGCTCGACACTTTACTGCAAGAAGCCACTAGAGTGTTATCCGAAAAAACAGGCAACATCAGTTTTGCCACCAGTAGCGACGGCTCCATATACTCTGCAGGCTACTCCAATCTCCTGAGTCTCCCTGAGTTCTTTGATATCGACGTGACCCGCCAGGTCCTCTCGATGATCGAGTCATACAAACAAATGGAGGGGATTTTTGCCCGTACCACCGATATCCAGCCTTTCCACATCGTCCTGGGCGACGAATTTGGTAATGAATATCTCTACCCCTGCGCGATGGCCTACCTCGACTACTCCGCCGGAGGCCAGACAGGCCACATTGGCGTCATTGGTCCCGCTCGTCTCAATTATCCCTATGTCATGCCCATGTTGCGCCACATGAGCAGTTTAATCGACGAAATATCCGCTTCATGGAGTTAAATTATGAAAAAATCACAACCAAAAACTGCACCCATCCTAGATCCTAGAATCTCTCTCCTAGAATCTTCGCTCGCCCGCGCCCTCGCCGACTACGCCAACCTCGAGCGACGCTTTAGCGAGCAGAGCTCGGCCGTCGTCAAATTTGCTAAATCAGATCTGATCACCAAACTCTTAGACGTCCGCGACCACCTCGCCATGGCATCAGTTCAAATTAAGGATCAAAGCCTTACCATGATCTTAAACTCACTCGACAAAATCTTAGTCGAAGAGGGGGTTGAGGAAGTTAAAACTGACGGTCCCTACGACCCCACCTCCATGGAATGCCAAGAACTAGGAGAGGGAGAAAAAGACCAAGTAGTCAAAGTAGTCAGACCAGGTTATCGCCTCCACGACCGAGTGCTCCGGACCGCTCGCGTCGTCGTCGGTAACGGATTAATTAACAAAAACGAAAAAGGAGAAATAATATGAGCTCTACCTCAAAAACCATCGGTATCGACCTCGGTACCACCAATAGTTGTATCGCAGTCATGGAAGGCGGCAAAGCCAAAGTCATCCCGACTCATGAGGGTGGTAACACCTTCCCCTCTATCGTCGAGCCAGTGAAAAACTTGGTAGGAGCGGTAGCCAAAAACCAAATGATCCTCAACAGCAAAAACACTATTTATAGTGTCAAGCGTCTCATGGGTCGCAAAATGTCTGACCCCATGGTCAAAGACACCATGAAAAAAGTTGCCTACGAAATAGTGGGTGGCAAAGACGACATGGCCTCTGTCAAAGTTGACG
The DNA here is from genome assembly GCA_964364325.1 of uncultured Pseudomonadales bacterium. Lineage (GTDB taxonomy): Bacteria > Patescibacteriota > Microgenomatia > UBA1400 > UBA12108 > CAJAUT01. The sequence continues at coordinate 2,237 of CAYILS010000027.1, read as the reverse complement.
GCAAAGTGTATAGTCCACAAGAAATCTCCGCCAAGATTTTGCAAAAAGCCAAAGCCGATGCCGAGGCCTACTTGGGTACTAAAGTTGACTCAGCCGTTATCACCGTCCCCGCCTACTTCGACGACTCCCAGCGCCAAGCCACCATGCAAGCCGGCAAGATCGCTGGTTTAGAGGTCAAGCGCATCGTCAACGAGCCCACGGCCGCCGCTCTCGCCTACGGACTGGATAAAAAGAAATCCGGCAAAATCGCCGTCTATGACTTAGGTGGAGGTACCTTCGATATCTCGGTCCTCGAAATCGGCGACGGCGTCTTCGAAGTCAAAGCCACCAACGGCGACACCTTCCTCGGTGGTGACGACTTCGATTCCAAGATCATCGAGTACATCGTCGCTGAGTTCAAAAAAGAGAATAGTGTCGATCTAAGCTCCGACAAGCAAGCACTCCAGCGCGTGCGCGACAGTGCTGAAAAAGCCAAGATCGAGCTCTCAACCTCGACCGAAGCCGAGATCAACCAGCCCTTTATTACCCAGGGTCCCAATGGCCCTCTGCACTTGACCATGAAGATTAGCCGCGCCAAGCTCGAAGAGCTCACGGCCGATCTGATCAAAAAATCCATCGAGCCAGTCAAAAAATGTTTGGCCGATGCCAAGATCAAAGCCAGTGAGATCGACGAGATCGTCCTCGTTGGTGGTCAGACTCGTATGCCAGCGGTGCAAAAAGCGGTCAAGGACTTCTTCGGCAAAGAGCCCCACAAAGGCGTCAATCCCGACGAAGTGGTCGCTGTAGGTGCCGCCATTCAGGCCGGTATCTTAGGTGGCGAAGTCCACGACGTACTGCTCTTGGACGTCACTCCGCTCACCCTCGGTATCGAGACCATGGGAGCCGTGCGCACTCCCTTGATCGATAGGAATACCACGGTGCCAACCAGCAAGAGTCAGATCTTTAGTACCGCGGCCGACAATCAGCCCCAGGTCGAGATCAACATTTTGCAAGGTGAGCGCCCCATGGCTGCCGACAACAAGACGCTTGGTCGTTTTGTGCTCGATGGTATCGCCCCAGCACCTCGTGGTGTTCCTCAGATCGAGGTCACCTTTGACATCGATGCCTCCGGTATCTTGCACGTGAGTGCTAAAGATAAGGGGACTGGCAAAGAGCAAAAGATTTCGATCCAGAATGCGACCAACTTGACCGATGAGGAAGTGGAACGCATGAAGCAAGAGGCCGAGAAATACGCGGACGAAGACAAAGCCAAGAAAGAGCTCGTCGACAAAAAGAACGACGCCGAAACGCTTATCTTCACCGCCGAAAAATCGGTCAAAGACGCCGGTGACAAGATCACCGAGGATGAGAAAAAAGAGATCGAAGAAGCGGTCAAAGCCTTGAAAGAGGAAAAAGATAAGCCAGAAGCTACGGCCGAGTCAATCGACGAAGTCTACAAAAAAGCTTCCGAGTCGCTCTCCAAGTACGGCGAACGTCTCTACAAAGCCGCAGCTGACGCCGCTCCTTCACCCGAAGATGCCGCTAAGGCCGAACAAGCTAAGACCGAGCCTGCTCCCGATGGCGAGAAACCCGCCGAAGAAGGCGAGGTCGTCGACGACGGTCCAAAAAAGAAAAAGAAATAAGGATTAATTAAAACTTATAACCCCTTCCGACCGACGTTGGAGGGGGTTATATTGACCTATAGTGTTATAATACTTACCATGAAAAAGGATGTTCTAGCGTTTCACTACACATCACAAGGTATTGCAGAGGCCATTCTAGATCGATCAATCGATCTAACCCCTACAAAACCACTTATCAGATATAACGGCGAGCCTACAAAATCGTGGCCAGATCAAGGATTTGGTTTATTTTGCTTCTCTTTCATGGAAACACCACAGCCGCAAGAATGGAGGAAAAATAATAAAAGATTAACATTCCCATACAACAAACTAGACTCTTGGTCCACTCTTATGGGTGCAATTATCATCAACTCTGGCCAATACGACAACTCCCTAGTCGTTCTGGCTTTTCAGCTAGTACAAGACGACGCTGCACATGTTGTTGATTGGGCAGAGAACGATGCTGTGGTGTTAGGAAAACTGGGCACAAAAGGATTTCCTCCAATTTCTGAGGAAGATGGATGGATAAATTACGCAAATTCTGCGATCAAGGTAGAGGATTATAGCGGTAATTACTTATTGCCTAAATCACACGCGACCTCACGGTCGCGGGGTTAATTGAGTTCAAGCGTTGCT
>CAYILS010000026.1:0-11070 GCA_964364325.1 uncultured Pseudomonadales bacterium | reverse complement strand
CACCGCTTAATTTACCCAAGAATTTCCATTACACCCCCGATATTGAGTGGGTACGCGCTTAGAGCTCATAGTTTCTTTTTTGGATCATACCAGAACACCTGGAGGGATTACCTTACAATCTTACCATGATGAATTTCGGCCTCACTTGGTTGAGTGGAAAGCCTATGATGAAGTGTTATTAGATAACCCTTTACCCCAAGCCAGTTGGGAATACAAACAACCTTTCACGGGAGAAAGTAAGCGAATAGATGGAACAATCTATTCCGTCGGAAGCACTGATCTTATGGCAATAGCATCTGATACGCAAATTTGACATCGAATAGTCGCTCTGATATCCTCTCACTAAGTTAATAACAACGTTATGAGTTTGCTGACACCAAACCAGTTGGACCCGGGTAAGCCCGTCATCGCAGTATAAGTAAAAGACAAGGTGGCACCGTCGTAAGACCCTTTCATGGGAATTAGGCGGTTTTTTTATACCTAAAAAGGAGCACTATGCGTATACAAGTTAAAGAGTTAAGTACCAAAATTGGCGAGACAGTTACTATTGCTGGATTCGTTCATAGTCTGCGCAACCAAGGGAAAATTGCTTTTCTGCGTTTGCGCGACGAGTCAGGTTCTGTGCAAGTCGTGAGTGGCACCTGGAACGCTGAAGTCTTTGCCGTCATCAAAGATCTCTCTCTCGAGTCCGTGGTCGAAATCGAAGGACTAGTCAAAGAATCAAAGCAAGTTCCTGAGGGTTTTGAAATAGATGGACAGAAGGTCACCGTGCTCTCAGTCTCCGAGGCTCAGCTGCCTATCCCCGTCGCACTGGAAAAAGGCGCAGCCGAAGTTGATGTAACCAATCGTTTTGACTGGCGTTGGTTGGATCTGCGCAAAAGTGAATCGCACAAAATCTTCCGCGTCTGGACAGTGCTCGAGCAGGGGATGCGGGACTACTATGCCCAAAACAACTTTACCCAGATTTACTCACCGGCCTTAATGAGCGCAGCCAGTGAATCGGGTGCGGAAGTGTTTGAAGTCAAGTATTTTGAAGGTAAAGCCTATCTCGCCCAGTCACCTCAGTTCTACAAGCAAATGGCCATGGCCAGTGGATTTGAAAAAATCTTTATGGTCGGCCCGGTATTTCGTGCAGAGCTCAGCTTCACTACCCGCCACATGACTGAGTTTACTGGTTGGGATTTTGAGATTGCCTACGTCAAATCTCATCACGATGTCATGGATACCGAAGAAGCTATGCTCAAGTCCGGATTTGCTAAACTTAAAGAAGCGGGGCTAATTAACGAAGAAATCAAAGTTCCTTTTGCCCGAATCCCATTTGCCGAGGCTAAAGCTAAAGTAAAGGCGGCTGGTGTAACGAGCGACAAACCCCACGATTTCTCCCCAGACGAAGAGCGCAAAATTAGTGAGCTAGTCAAAGCAGAAACAGGCAGCGACTTTGTCTTTATCATTGACTATCCCCCGGAAGGTCGTGCCTTTTATCATATGCGTCACGAGGACAATCCCAAACTTACCAAGGGTTTTGACCTACTATATAAAGGCTTAGAGATCACGACCGGTGCCCAGCGCGAACATCGCTATGACGTACTCGTCAAGCAAGCGGCCGAAAAAGGTTTAACCGAGGAATCTCTTTCTGACTACCTCAAATTCTTCAAATTTGGCTGTCCACCCCACGGTGGAGCAGGCATCGGTCCTGGTCGTATCGTTGCTCAAATCATGGGATTACCGAGTGTCAAAGAAGTGACTTTCTTGCCCCGTGATGTCAAACGTTTGCGACCTTAACTACTCTAGCCACGCATCAGCTACTGCCGGGACGTAGGCGGTAAAATCTGGGTCCCCGGTAAAGACATAGACAGGCTGCATAAACTGTTGCGCGGTATCTGGGTCATAGTACTGGAGCGTAATATCCCGTATCACTACATTGGTTGTATTTGGTTTGACTCCGGCGATAAATCCTGCGCCCTTTTGCAGTCGCTGCCATGCCTCCGCTACTCCAATCAACGGATAAACCGCCGAGCGGTCAAGGTCGACAGGGAAGTAGTTATAGTTCAGATTCACAAACTGGCGCTCATCCTCCCGCTGTAGAGCCAAGACAGCGGTAATCAATCCCCGATCGCTGCGGGGTGCCACCACTTCCACGCTATCAACTGGCGCTCGGTAAAGATTGACTTGTACAAAGTGGGCCTGTGACAGCGATACCGCGGTAACCAATTGGTCCTTGTCCGCTTTGAGATATTGGATAGTCGAGGTGCCGGTTTTGATGTCAGGCGGGAGGAGGTCGACCCGCGAGAGCAAGTTGTACATCCGGTCCAGCGACTGCGCGTCGTTATAGTAGATCGTGGGGGTGGTGTAGCTGGGGTCATTCTGCCACCGCTTGTCCAGGACAAAGGCACCAGTAATGATATTGATCGTGAGCGACGAGGGGATAGGGTCAGTCGCGTCCCAGCGGTACTCTGTCTCTGAGAGTTTTTTCGACGGCAGGATGAAGTCGAGCCTGGTCGCCACTGCTTGGGCCGCGTCGTACGCCAGCAAGCTGGCTTTTTTGATCGGCATAAAGAACACCTTAAACTGGCCGGGCAGCTTGCTGGGCAGTCCGCCGGTTGGGGTTTCCAGTGAATAGTTGAAAGTGGCAAGCTCTGCCTGGGGGAACATAATTTTTGGCAGCTTGCCAAAGAGTACGTCTGGTGGGGGAGGGGGTGCCGGGTGGATCTTTTTCCAGTAGGCGACCGACGCGGTGAGAATAATCCGCCCAATCATGAGGAAGACGAGGGCAATCCCACCATACTTGATTGCTTTTCTTGCCACTACCGCTGTTTCGCCTAAGTTAGCCATATCCCTAGTATATAATACTTCCATGACTGTACGTACTCGCATCGCCCCTAGTCCCACCGGTATTGCTCATCTGGGCACGGCTTACACTGCCATGCGCAACCTAGCTATTGCCCGCCAAAACAATGGCCAGTTCTTGGTCCGTATTGAAGATACTGACCGTGAGCGCTACGTCGAAGACGCAGTTGATATTATTTTTGATGCCATGAAGTGGCTCGGGTTGAGCAACGACGAAGGCCCCAATGTCGGTGGTCCCTATGCTCCATACACTCAGTCGGAGAGATTGCCCATTTATCAAAAACACGTGTTGGATCTAATCGAAAATGATAAGGCCTATTACTGTTTTTGTACCAAAGACCGACTTGATCAGGTACGTGCCGACCAGCAAAGCAGGAAAGAATTACCTCGCTACGACAAATTCTGCCGCAATATTGATTTAGCTGAAACGAAGAAACGGGTAGCCGCCGGTGAAAAATATGTCATCCGACTCAAAGTACCTGAAGATGGGGTAACTATTTGTCAGGATGTTGTGCGTGGTCCAATCGAATTCCAAAACTCGGGGATCGACGACCAAGTACTGCTCAAATCTGACGGGTATCCCACGTATCACTTAGGTGTCGTAGTCGATGACCATCTCATGGAGATTACCCACATTATCCGCGGCGAGGAGTGGCTCTCCTCTACCCCCAAACACGTTCTTATATATCAGGCGTTTGGTTGGCCGCTGCCCATCTTTGCCCATTTACCAGTTATTCGCAACAAAGACCACTCTAAAATGAGCAAACGTAAAAACGATGTCTCTATTCTTTCACATCGCGACAAAGGATATCTACCTGAAGCCATCAACAATTTCCTCGCCCTCATGGGCTGGTCTCACCCAGAGAAAAACGAAATTTTCTCGCTCGACGAGTTTCTCAAACTATTCACCCTTGAGCGGATTACCCTCACTGCCCCAGTCTATGACATCGAAAAACTCAATTGGCTCAACGGGATGTATATCCGCGAAATGGATGATGCCGAACTTACGAAACGTCTCACGCCTTTCATCCCCCAGGATTGCCCACCAGAAATGGTTCCTCAAATTCTCCCACTCATCAAAGAGAGGCTCGTGACCCTCAAAGATTTTGAAGAACTCACGACATTCTTCTATCGCGATATTTCTGTTGATCAGGCAATGCTTGCAAAAAAATCTACAACTGAAGAAGTTAAAACTCAGCTAGAGGCTACTAAATCAGCTCTTGAATCACTTGATGAAAAAAATTGGACGGTTGAATTCATCGAACAACAAATTAGGTCACTGGCAGAAACCAATGGGTGGAAGCCTGGTCAATACTTTATGCTGCTGCGCATCGCCGTGACCGGCAAGACTGCTACCCCACCACTCTTTGAAACCATGCAAGTTCTCGGCCGGGAAAAAGTGCTTTCACGCTTAAATCCATCCTACATATCTGAAGATAAAGCTGATAAAATTAATTAATGATACGTTTTAGCGATCCTCAACCAGGAAGTTCAGGAAGCTCGGCTGGCGAGCGCTCGTCTATAATACAAAATTTTCTAGACCAAGTACATCACAAAATAGAGTTTGCGAACGAAACCTTGGAGCAAGCAAACGATGTTTCCATGTTGAGTAAAATGTTTGCATCGCTTAAAGATTTAGATAAAGGAATACTTAAACCAATTCGTGATGCCGGAATAATAACATTTGATTTTCACCCACCTGTTGAAATACCCATTCACACTGAAAAAGCTATAGAGACTATTAAAGACCAGGAGTTAAATCTCGCATTGACCCTGATAGGCAGCCACGTCGGCGAATCGTTTATTAGAAACCATACTTCGATAGCTTCCCAAGATCAAGTTGTAGACAACATCGTGATGGGTGCGACTTTAATCAAACCAGCTGTCATAGATATTTCAACAATTGGTTATATGATGTATCAAGTTTTAGATGGATTTGATAAAACAGGAGCTGTAATTAATGGCAAGTCAATGGATACAGTGAGAGCAATTGACTTTCAAGCTTCTGGACCCTCATTTCATTTGATCCGATCTAAAATTATGCGCACGGAAAAAATGAATAATATTTTGACCCTTCCAGAAATTGATGAGTGGAGACTCCGGAGATTAGCTGTAATTGGAGCAATGTCACGAGAAGCTGGTTTTGACAAGGCGGTCCTACAGAATTTGATGCAAGGGATACAATTAGATAGAATTTTTGTCTAGCATAATTTATTTGCAATCTCGACTAGTTCTTTGACACTAACAAGATTAGTATCCGTTTCATTCCTCATCTTCACCTCGACCTGTTCACCAGTTTTGGATGAGACAACTGCACGGATAGGGCAGCCTATCAGGTCTACCTCTCCCAGTTTTTGACCGGCACCGATGTCAGTCCGCTCGTCGTAGAGTACCTCAACTCCAGCCTTAGTGAGGAGTTCATAGACTTCATCCGCTCGCTTAGTGACTGCCTCGTCATTGGTGTTCAAGCTCACGAGGTGGACTGTAAAAGGTGCAATGGAGGCTGGCCACAAAATACCGCGCTCGTCATTGAACTTCTCCACTATTACGCCCATCGTGCGCGAAATCCCTATGCCGTAGCATCCCATGATAGGATATGTCTTCTCCCCACTTTCATTATTAAAAGTTAGGTCGAACGCTTTGGAGTATTTAGTTCCCAGGTCAAACACATTGCCCACTTCCGAGGCCATGGCAGACTTAAGCTTGTCTTTATGGCAGATAGGACATTCATCACCCAATTTGTAGGTTTTGATGTCGTCCACGTTCACGCAGTAATCACATTTGTCGCAGTACAACACAGGTGCTTCACCCGCGTCAGTCAGCACCTCAAATTCATAGCTCACCTTTTCAGTGAATGCTCCCCCCGACGCCTCGGTGGCCTTGGCCACCAGTCCCAAACGGTTATACACATTCATGTAGGCTACTTTGGCTTTGGCGTAAAAAGTATCAAAGTCGGCTTGGGTCGCGTGGAAGCTATACATATCTTTCATGAGGAACTCGCGCCCACGCATAATGCCGGATTTAGAGCGTAGTTCATCGCGGAACTTCCAGTTGATATGGTAGATCGCGAGGGGGAGATCTTTGGCTGAATGAATCCACTCTTTGGCGAGCGGCGTGACTGTCTCCTCATTACTCTGCGACATCGCGTACTCTTTGCCAGTGCGACTTTTGATTTTGAAGAGTACATCAATTTTGTCCCAGCCTCCCGTTTGCTTCCACAAAGCACTGGGGTGGAGCATAGGCATGAGCACTTCTTGGGCGTCAATTCTATCCATTTCTTCCCGCACAATGTTGGAGATTTTGTTCAGTACTCTCAGTCCCAAGGGAAGATAGGTATACACACCAGCCATGACTTGCCGCACAAATCCAGCCTGCACGAGCAAGCGGTGATTGGCAGTATCGGCCGAGCTAGGTGCGGCCTTGAGGGTTTTAGCAAACATTTTCGAGTATTTCATAGTTCTCCTTTTTAAAATAACTTTCCACCTACGACTGCGTTATCTTTGTCTGGTACCATCAGTATACACTCGTGCTCTGAGTCGGGTACCCCGAGCGTGAGCACCTCCGACTGGAACGGCCCGATTTGGCGGGGCGGGAAGTTGACGACCCCCATCACTAGCTTATTCAGTAATTGGTCCTTGGTGTAATACTTAACGAGTTGCGCGCTAGATACCTTGGTACCAATCTCTGGTCCAAAATCAATCTTCAGTTTATAAGCAGGCTTGCGAGCTTCAGGAAAGTCCTCTACCGCCACAATGCGCCCCACCCTGATATCCAGTTTTACAAAATCATCATATGTCGCCATATAGTACTCCTTTATATATACAAAAAAACCCTTGCATGCACCCAAAAAATGGGGACATACAAGGGTCTTCTCAGACGGTACCACCTTGCGGTTTAACTTAAGTTACTGCGTCTCGTGCAGATTACGTAGTACTCATCGTACTCAGCTCCGGGGCGGGAAACCCCTTCATCGCTTTATTCAACTAAAACTTAGTGTAACACATTCGTCAAGCAATTGGGGTCAATTGTTTGCTCGATTTATTAGCAAATAGCACTGCGAGCGCGATAAACAATCCCCCCAGCAACTCGAGATTTGATAGGTTTTCCGATAAGAGGAAAAAAGCAAATAATGGTCCAAAAAATAACTCAGTCGAGACCAAGATACTACCGATTTGCAAGTTGACATACTTAAACCCAACGAGGAATAGGTAGGCTATGACAAGATATGTCACGCCAAAAAATATCGTAATTAATAGCGCAGGTTGAGGCATATTACCCACAAGATTCGATCCGGTAGCGGTGATAGCGATAACAGATAAAACAACCCCCGCAAAAGTTTGTGTAATCAACAGACCCATCCTATCTGCCGATTGCCCCACAAGTTTCTGAAATGCCGACGCCAAAGTTTGAAAGATCCCAGACAATATTCCATATATGAATCCAATTTTAATTACGAAGTGATCGAAGGGATTGGTAAATGCCACGATCGCAAGAATGATAAAAAACAATGCCTTCTTTTTGTTGTGAGTAATCGCTTCACCAAAATAGAGCTTCCCCACCACAAATGAAGAGGCAAGGTTGGCAATATAAAAAGAGAAAACTGCCAATGATACGGAGCTGTTAAAAATTGCGAGAGTAAATAAGATTGAAGATATTGGCAGTGTGACAGCAAATAAAACTAAAGTTTTGATATTAACTTTGTTAAACTGCAACTTCTGTCCACTGAGGATAAATACCACGATAGCAGAAACAAAAGCGATAAAAAATCGATACTCAACCACCTGGTAGGGATTTAACCAGGCAGATAGGTACTTAGCGATGACTCCAGAGAATCCAAAGAGCAACCCGATGAGCAAGAGGCTTCCTTCACCAATATATTTTTTATACATTGTTTTTCTCGAGTGAATAATTTCTTAGCTCGTCAAAGAGCGGGGTGACGCTTGCTTCGGTAATACCTTGCAGGTCAATGTTGACCTTGCTTTGCATCCAGTCTTCAAACCAAAATGTCCAGTCGTACCAAGTCTCACTTCTCGTCCCGTACCTATCTTTTAAGTCGTTCACTCGCTCGCGGTAACTCACCACTCCACTTGGTATCACCCGACAGTCAGCATACATCAGGATAACCGCCGCCACGCTAGCTTTATCGAGCTCGATTTCTTTAGCCTCCGCAAAATAGAGCTTCTCCTCCTCTTCGATATATTGTGTAAACCTAGAGAGTCCGGCCTCATTGAGTATCCCTATCGTGGCATCATGTGCTCGTTTCCCGTATTTCTCCCAGTACACTGCCTGCACTTTTTGCCAATGGTGCAGGTTTTCGATTTGGCCAAATCGTGCTCTATCTATGTTGTCTCGCAAATCAAACTTGACGATATTCCCCATATCGTGGAGTAGGCAAAGGTCGGTGACCAACTTGGCGTCACATCCGCCCTTCCAGTTTTGTGCAATGATTTTGCCAATTCCTGCCACCCGCAACATATGGGTTTCTAGTTGTGGCATGATCTGGTATTTCTGATATAAATCTCTGATAGTCATATGAATATGCTAACATATACGTATGGCAGATATAAAACGACTCCACATCAAATCTCCTTTTGCCGAGTATTTTAACTATCTCTCTCGTATAGATCGGGGTAAAAGATATTCCAAAGAGTACGGCTCCATTCTCTTGCTCTCCTTAACTGAAGAAGTCGGCGAGATCGCCAGAGCTTACCTGGCTGAACACGGTCGTAAACCACTCAACTTGGCCGCCCAGCAAGACGAGTCCTACGAGCAAGAGTTAGGCGATCTGGTCGTCACCATTCTGCGCATCGCCCGCATCAAAGACATTAATCTCCACGAACGCATCCTCCAGACGCTCAAGAAAATCGAAGCCAGAAAGACCAAGCCCAAACAATACAAAGAACTCGCTGAGTAGTGTAAACTATTTTTAGCATAAAATACTTTGAAGGAGTTCTTATGAAAAAAGTAATCAGCACAATGTTCGCAGTTCTTAGTGCGCTGTTCATTTTCTCAACGCCGTCCCTAGCCAAAGTCATGGTAGAAGACAAAGGAGAAGTGGTCATAGTCAAGGGTGAAACGATCGACGATGATTTATTTGTAGGCGCAGAATCCATTACTATCGACGGTACCGTCACTGGGAGTGTCTACGCAGGGTCAGGTAGATTTAGTCAAAACGGCACCATTAAAGGAGATCTAGTTTTAGGCACCGGAAACGCTATGATCTCGGGGAATATTGGCGGAGATATTTACCTTGGTGCAGGAGATGCGACGCTCAACAAAGTTACAGTAGGCGGTAGCATTGTCGCCGGCGTCGGCAACTTCACGATCGACAAAGAAAGTAAAATTGGTGGCTCACTCATAACGGGTGCGGGTAATCTACACAACTCGGCTGCGATCACTCGTAGCGCCATGATCGGTGCTGGTACTATCTATCTCGACAGTCCAGTGGGCAAAGAAGCTCGTCTAGGTGGTGGCAACATTACCCTCGGTCCAAGTGCGAAGATTGCCGGTGACCTCATCTACGCCCTAGGCGAAGACAGCGACGAACTAATCCAGGACCCCGCAGCGACTATTGCCGGTACCGTTTCACACTACACTCCACCCGCAGATGCCAAGCATAACATCGCCAAAGCCAAAGAAGATATGGGTAAACTCGGCTTAGTTGCACACCGTGGCTGGCTGGTAATTTCGTTCATTAGTTCACTCCTCATTGGTTTCATGCTCCTCAAACTACTCCCCAAAACCAGTCTCGGTTTATCGAGTGAGGTTAGTAGTAATCTGATGCGTAGCCTAGGTATCGGCTTTCTCATGATTGTGTTTGCCGCGCCCGTACTCCTCGTCCTCGCCCTCACGGTGATTGGGCTACCACTAGCCGGCATGCTCCTCCTCCTACTCTGCGTTGAGCTACACCTAGCCAAGCTGATATCGAGCTATGCTCTTGGCCGCTTCGTCGCGCGCCAGTTTAACTGGAACAAACTGGGGGTCTATGCGACCTACTTTGTCGGACTAGCTATTTTCTACTTCCTGCGCGCCGTGCCCGGTATTGGCTGGGTCGCCTCCTTCCTCTTCACCTGGGTGGGACTTGGAGCGATCTGGAGCTATACAAAATCTCATCAAAAAAGCCTTTGATCTGGTAAAATAGCAATATCTCTGCCGAGTCGTCTAATGGTAGGACAGCAGTTTCTGAAGCTGCTTATTGGGGTTCGAATCCCTGCTCGGCAACCTAATATGCGCAGATTATGGTAACACGGTTATATCATGTCATCCAGCAAATCAAATACATTGCATTTTGCGGTCGGTTCTCCAGAAGATATTAAGTCATGGATATGGAGAATGTGGGTTAGCGGTGACGACGTGTACTTAGGTGCACGTAATGCGCTAAAAGTTTTTAAAGTAAGTCTACATCGATCAAATATTTGGCGTATGGCATTTGTTGAAGAGCTTAAAAGAGATAACCCAGAAACTGACCGAGTAATTATAAAATGGCAACGACCTGGAGAATTTACTCCTAGCTGGACTCAAAGTCTTGGGATAATTGTTTCTTCGATACATGCAAAACGGTCTTTTAAGAATGGTAGTATAGAAGATACTCGTATTCAATGGTTCTCCCCTCCAACAAAAGGAAGAAAACTTGTCTTTAAAGTACTATTCTCAAAACCGAGAACTTCTGAGGTTGACTTTAAAAAAGTTATTATTGCAGGAGACAAGCTAGTAGGAAAATTAAATAAGAAGTCTGGAGAAGCAGTATGGTTAGTCGTACGAGAAGTAGAATTAAATCCGATTGAAATCAAAAAAATAAAAAACGTTATGCAAAAAACTAAAATATATTCAAAGCATGGTTCATCAGAAGACTCAGTATCTGATTCGCGAGCACTTCTTGTTGTGTCTGACGACATTCCTTCAATTTCAAACCAGCCGACAATATTTGATATAGGTTTGGGTAAAGAAAATATTGATATGTCAACTAATACTTAATCATATCGATGGAATGATTCGGAATCACTCAGCTTAACTAATTCACTCCACATCTGGAAGCGAAAATCTCAGCTCAAACCTGATAAAATTTCAACATGCATATACAATTAACTCCTAGTAATATACTAAAAAAGAAATGCTTGATACTAGTCGGTGGTACGGGCGATCCTATTGAGGCATTTCAGTCTTTAGCGGACGCGATGTCCTCTGCGCTACCCGATTATTCAGCCATCCCTACTTGACCCATCC
>CAYILS010000025.1:0-11367 GCA_964364325.1 uncultured Pseudomonadales bacterium | reverse complement strand
AAAGGCGTACGCCGCGGCAAGAAAACGGTCATTACCATCCCCCTCGTCGACAATCGCACTATTCCTCACGAGCTGATGGTCAAGTTTGGCGCTGCCAAGCTCCTCCTCAAGCCAGCTCCTGCTGGTACTGGAGTTATCGCCGGTGGAGCCGTCCGCGCAGTACTTGAACTAGCCGGCATCAAAGACGTCGTCTCCAAGATCTTGGGAACCGCCAACAAAATGAGTAACGTCACCGCTACTTTTGAAGCCTTAAAAATTATGAAAAAGACCGTGGCCGTCAAAAATGCCCTCGGCCAAACCAACTCTACGAAAAAAGCTGAAGCCATTATTCGCTAACTACAACCTATGAAACTAAACGAACTACCTAAACTATCAGCCCGCAAAAACAAAAGGCTGGGTCATGGATATGGATCCGGCAAAGGTGGTCACACCAGTAGTCGCGGTCAAAAAGGTCAAAAAGCGCGCAATCACGTTCGTCTGTCATTCACTGGTTCTTCCTGGGTTTGGTTCAAGCGTCTTCCCTTTATGCGCGGCAAATCTCGCTTTAACTCCTTTGGCAAAAAAGCCATGATCAATCTCTCTGAGCTCAACGTCTTTGAAAGCGGCGCTTTAGTCACTGTCGAGTCCTTGATCGAAAAGAAAATCATTTCCAAGAACCAAGCCACCATCTCCAGTATCAAAATTGTTGGTACCGGGGAGCTCAAGAAGAAACTCAAAGTCATGATTCCCGCGACTGCTAGCGCGCAAAAGGCTATACTTGCAGCCAAAGGGGAGTACAGTGGACAAGTTTAGGGAGTTTATCCAAACACTCAAAACAAATGTTGAACTGCGCCGCCGATTGATCATTACCCTAGTTATTTTTGCTATATTCCGTTTTGTCACCCACATACCTGTCCCCGGTGTCGACCTCGAAGCGATCAAGAACGTCTTTGCCTCTAATCAGCTTTTGTCCTTACTAGATGTCTTTTCGGGCGGTACCCTCGCCAACTTTTCCATCCTTGCTCTAGGACTAAATCCGTATATCAATGCTTCAATCATTATGCAGTTAATGACCATGATCAACCCCAAGCTCGAGGAAATGCAAAAAGAAGGAGAGAGTGGTCAAAACCAGATCAATCAATATACTCGGATGCTCGCAGTCCCCCTGGCCATTATGCAATCTGCTGCCATGTTTATGCTCCTCAAAAACAGCTCACTCGTCACAACGAGTGACCCAGTCGCCATCATTACCCTGCTTGCCACCATGGCAGCCGGTAGTATTTTCCTGATGTGGCTGGGAGAGAATTTGACCGAGTACGGGATTGGCAATGGGATCTCCCTACTGATATTTGCCGGTATCGTGGGACGTCTCCCGGTGACCTTTCTCCAGACTAGCTCGATTGCCACAACCTTGAATCCCGCGAGCATTATCGCCTACGCAGTACTGGGCCTTTTTGTCATCTACTCAATCGTTTCGATCGACGAGGCCAAACGCCAGATTCCCATCTCGTACTCCCGCCGCATCCGCGGAGGCAAAGATGTAGGCGGTGGCACCAGCTATTTACCCATCAAACTCAACAACGCCGGTGTCATTCCCATCATTTTCGCGATCGCCCTTGTTCTCGCTCCGTCCATGCTCGCCAACCTGCTTAAGGGTGTGGGTAACACTGCCGTAGCAAGCGCCGCCGCTAGTTTTGCTGCCTGGTTTACCCCTACCTCTTTCGCTTACAATATCTTTTACTTTGCCATGGTCGTGAGTTTTACCTATTTCTACACCGCTGTCGTCTTTGACACCGACAAGATTGCCGACCAGCTCAAGCAAAATGGGGGATACGTACCAGGCATTAGACCAGGTAAAGAAACCTCCCGCTATATGAGCCACATCGTCAAACGCACGACGCTCGCCGGTGCCATGTTCCTCGGCACAATTGCCATTTTGCCAAGCGTTGTCTCGGGTATGACGGGTATTACTACCCTCACCGTCGGCGGTACCTCTATCCTCATCGTCGTCTCGGTTGTTCTTGAGACCTACCGCAAGACCCAGTCCTACTCCGTCGCCCGCTCCTATGACTCCTTCATTCGGTAATATCACCGATTTCCCATTCTCTTCCAGTGCGCTATAATACCTAAGTTCACATACAACTAGTTCACTTTATTAGGAGTTAATCAGTCTATGAAGATCATTTTGATTGGCATTCAGGGTTCGGGCAAATCCACCCAGGGCAATTTGCTACACGACAAACTACGGGTCGAGTACCTCTCGAGTGGCCACATCTTCCGCGAGATGGCCAAGGAAAAGTCTATCCTCGGCCGCTACATGAAAGAGACGCTGAACGCGGGCGCTCTGGTATCAGACGAAAAAACCATCCCGATCATCGAAGAATACTTGGCCAAACCAGAGTACTCTAATGGCTATATCCTCGACGGATTCCCCCGCACCACCAAACAAGCCGAAGATTTTAGCAACGGTGTCGACAAGGTAGTCTACCTCAAGGTCTCCGACAAAGAAGCTCTCTGGAGGCTCAGTGGTCGGGTCGACGAAGGCGTCAGGGAGGATAATACGCTCATCGCCATTCGCAAGCGCATTCAGCTTTTCCATGATCTTACCGAGCCGGTCATCGATTTTTACCGTCAAAAGGGCAACTTGATCGAGGTGGATGGCGAGCGCGATATCCAAGAGATTCACGCAGAGATCATGTCGCATCTCAAATAACTCTATGAATCAAATCGAAGCGATGACAATTGGTGGAGCCATGCTCGGCCGTGTCCGTCAGGCTTTATTTGAGTATACCCAGGTCGGAGTTTCCCCTAAACAAATCGAGTTCAAAGCGAGGGAACTGATCAAAGCCGAAGGGGGCGAACTATCCTTTACCAAAGTCCCCGGCTATCGCTGGGCCACTTGTATCAACATCAACGATGGGATCGTCCATGGTATCCCCACCTCCGAATTGCCCCTTAAAGATGGTGATCTGGTCACCGTGGATGTCGGCGTGTTTTACCATGGCTACCATACCGACGCCGCCTTTAGCAAAGTAGTAGGTACTTCTACACCGTCCAAAGACAAGTTCTTGGCAGCCGGCATGGAAGGCCTCAAAAACGCGATTGCTGCCGTCAAACCTGGCAATCGGATTGGCGATATTTCAGTGGCGATGGAGTCTACCCTGAAAAAATATGGCTATCAGGCCACCAAAGAGCTCACCGGCCACGGGGTGGGCAAAGAACTCCACGAAGACCCCATGATTTCCAACGTGGTAGTCTCTCCCAGAGAGAAGACGCCGCTCATCCAGGTTGGTCAGACCCTAGCCATCGAGATCATCTACGTCGAAGGTAAGCCTTCGCTCGTACTCGAGGCAGATGGCTGGACAATAAGTACCAAAGATGGTACACTTTCAGCCGTACACGAAGAGACCGTCGTCGTAACTGAGGACGGTTGTTCTATTTTGACTATACCCTCATTGTTTCAGATCGTTTAATCTGGTACAATAACAAAATCAATTATGAGTAAAGCTGACGTCACAGAAAAGTTAGGTACTGTAACGCAAGCTTTACCCAATACCATGTTTCGCGTTCTCCTCGATGAGGGCACCGAAATACTTGCGCACCTATCTGGCAAGATGCGCATGTTCCGCATTAGCATCATGCCAGGCGACAAAGTCAAAGTCGAAATGACCCCTTACGATACGACCAAAGGTCGCATTACCTACCGGGTCAGAGAAGGACAACAGGCACCAGTCGCGGTGCCAGTGGAGACCAAATAACTATGAAGGTACAAGCATCACTACGCAAACGCTGTCTCAAATGCCAATTTGTGCGCCGCAAACGCGTTTTATTTATCGTGTGTGAGAATCCTCGCCACAAACAGAGGCAAGGATAAGCTATGCTACGTTTAGTGGGAATTGACCTACCAGAAAATAAGCGGATTGAAGTCGCTTTGACGTATGTGTATGGTATCGGACCAAAAATCTCCAAGATGTTATTGACCACCTGCAAAATCGATCCCAATATGCGCGCCAAAGATCTCTCGGCCGTTGACGTCGCCAAACTCCAAAAAGCCATAGAGTCATTCAAGGTCGAGGGAGACCTCCGCAAAGAAGTCCGTGAAAATATCCAACGCCTCAAACGCGTCGGTAGCTACCGTGGCTCACGTCACGCGGCCGGACTCCCAGTCCGCGGTCAGCGCACTCGTACCAATGCTCGTACCCTGCGTGGCAAACGCAAGACTATCGGTGCTATGAAGAAAGAAGATGCAGCTAAAGTAGCAGGAACCAAATAATATGGCAAATACCAAAACAGGCAAAATAGTCACTGATGGACGTATCTACATTTTAGCGACGTTCAACAATACGGTTGTGACCGTGACAGACGTCTCCGGCAACGTCGTTGGCTGGAGTTCAACGGGCAAAGTCGGATTTAAAGGTTCCCGAAAATCTACTCCCTTTGCCGCTACCCAGGCCATCACCGCCGCCGTGGACGCTGCTAAACTCCAGGGTTTGCGCACTGCTGCAGTCTATATCAAAGGTCCAGGCCCAGGTCGCGACGCGGCCCTTCGAGTACTGCGCACCATTGGCATCAAAGTAACCGAAATGTTAGACGTTACGCCTATCCCCCACAACGGGACGAGAGCAAAAAAACCGAGGCACGGATAATATGGCACGCTACACCGGTCCAAAAAACAAAAAAGCTCGCAGACTCGGAGTCGACCTAGGTCTCAAAACCACCGGCACCAAGCTCGAACGCCGCATCGGTACACCCCCTGGTGCTCACGGCCGCAAAGGTGGCAACCGCAAAGTCTCTGACTATGGTGTCCAGCTCGCCGAAAAGCAAAAAGCCAAAATCATCTATGGTATTCTCGAGCGCCAATTCCACAAATACTACGTCGAAGCCGCCCGCAACCCCCTCTCAACCGGCGAGGTTATGCTCCAACTCCTCGAACGCCGCCTCGACAATGCGATCTATCGCTTGGGCTTTGCCCCCACTCGTGCAGCTGCTCGTCAAGTCGTAGCCCACGGCAACGTGACGGTCAACGGCAAAAAACTCAACATTCCTTCCTACATTGTCAAAGTTGGCGACGTGATCTCACTTACTGACACTGGCGCCAATATACCCTACATCAAATCTCGTATCGCCGACAAAGAGTTGGCTAGTGCCCCGTGGCTCGACAAAAAAGCCATTTTAGGCAAGGTTAAACGCTTACCTGCAAGAAGCGACATTACAGAGGCTATTAACGAACAATTAATTGTGGAATTTTATTCCCGTTAATACGCTATATATAGTTATAAGGGGGTCCTATGCAAAGCATGAACTTTAGTGTCAAGACAATCGAAGAAAAAGATAACTTTGGAGTATTTAGTATCGAGCCACTTACCACTGGTTTTGGCCACACGATCGGCAATGCACTCCGCCGCGTCCTCCTCTCTAGTTTCAAAGGTGCAGCTATCACTCAGGTCAAAGTCGGGGGAGTCACTCACAAGTTTTCGACCCTTGCCGGCTTGAGCGAAGACATGATCGACCTCATGCTCAACCTCAAATCAGTCAAAGTCGCCTACGATGGCGATGAACCCATCACTGCCAAACTCAGTGTTAAGGGTGTCAAAACCGTCAAGGCTAGCGATATCGTTGCTCCCGCTACCGTCCAGATCGTCAATGGTGACGCCGTGATCGCCAATCTGGGCAAAGACGCCAAGCTCGACCTCGAACTCACCATTACCACCGGGTATGGCTACTCTCCCGCCGAAGAGCGACCATCCTCAACTATTGGCACCATGTCAATCGACGCTATCTACTCACCCGTTGAGCGCGTGGCCTACAAAGTCGAGGCTACTCGCGTCGGACGCCGCACCGACTACGACAAAGTAGTTATGGAGATCTATACCGACGGTTCTCAGCTCCCCTCTGTTGTACTCAAAGAAGCCGCCAAGATTTTGGTTGCTTCCTTCCAGCAGATCGTCGAGCCGGTCCTAACCGAAGACACCAGTGTCGTCGCAAGTTCTGCATCTAGTGTGATGACTGATGACTTGGGTCTCCCCACGAGGGTTGCGAACGCCTTGAAAGCTGCCGGCTACAAGACCGCCGCCGAGCTCGCAACTGCGACTGACAAAGATCTCAAAACAGTCAAAAACTTGGGTGGCAAATCCCTTGGACTGATCGACGAAGCTTTGGCTACGAAAGGTCTTACCCGCACTAAGTAACGTATATGAAGAAACACATCGGTGGCTACAAATTAAATCGTGATTCACAAGCTAGATTAGCTTTGATGAAAAACTTGGTCTACGCGCTCATCCAGCACGAGGCCATTGTCACGACCAAAATCAAAGCCAAGGCTGTCACTCCCATCTTTGAAAAACTCATCACCAGAGCCAAGGTGGACTCAGTCCAAAACCGCCGCATGGTCCAAGCATATATCCAAGAAAATACCTTGGTCAAAAAGCTCTTTACCGTGATCGCACCTCTCTACAAAGAAGTGCGCGGTGGCTACACCAAGCTGACTTTGATCGGCAACAGACGCGGCGACAATGCTCCTTTGGTTAGATTGTCCCTCACCAAAAAATCTGCTTCAGCTGTCAAAGCTGACTCATCCTCAGAACCGGAGAAGGTCAAGGCAACCGCCAAAGCCAAGGCTGTCAAAGCCGTCGTGCCGGAAGTGGTCAAGGCAACCAAGGCCGCGCCAAAATTAGTCAAACGTACTGGCAAGAGAGGTGACAAATAATGAAAAAACAAACATCTATGGTTAAAACAGCTGACATTAAGCGTTCTTGGCACCTCTTAGATTGCCAGGGTCAAACCCTTGGTCGTCTCTCTACCAAAATTGCAGGGTTGCTAACCGGTAAAGGCAAAGTCGACTACACTCCCCACATGGATATGGGCGACTTTGTAGTTGTCGTTAACGCCAAAGACATCAAGCTCACCGGCAACAAGCTCTTAGCCAAAATGTACTCTCGTCACTCCGGTCACCCAGGTGGTTTCCGCCAGGAGTCAGCCGGCCGCCTCATGGACCGCGATCCCCGCAAGGTCGTCGAGCACGCGGTAAACGGCATGCTCGCCAAAAACAAACTCCAAGATCCTCGTATGTCACGCCTCAAAGTTTATAAATCAGACGTGCATCCGCACGCTGCTCAATTTGAAAAAAAGGATTAACCTATGGTAGCCGAAAAAACCAAGAAACCAACCACTAAAGCCAATTACACCTACGCTGTCGGCCGTCGCAAGACTGCCAATGCGCGCGTTCGTATCTACAAATCCAAGAGCGTTCCAGGAATGGACGGGGTGCAACTCACAGTCAACGGTAAGCCAGCCGAGCAGTATTTCCCCGGAGAAACCGCCAAAGCCGCCTACCGCAAGCCCTTTATCTTGACCGAGACTCTAACCAAAATGTCTGCTTCTGTTGTAGTCGCTGGATCTGGCAAAATGGGCCAGCTCGACGCTGTTATCCACGGCCTTGCCCGTGCCCTCGCCCTCCTCGACCGTGATGCCTTCCGTGCTACCCTCAAAACAGCAGGCTTACTGACTCGCGACCCACGCACTCGCCAGCGCCGCATGATCGGCACCGGTGGCAAGGCTCGCCGCGCCAAGCAATCACCAAAACGTTAAATTTTTCCGCAATCTTTTGTCGACTGCGATTAGAGGACTCTTCCTCAACAGGAGACGTGGCAGAATGCCTAGTCGGGACACCGAAGGTGGGAGGAGAGTCCTCAACGTTGCGATTAGTGAGTAGTTGACATTCGGGTAGTGTTTGGGATAAATTGGAAGCATGGAAAAGAAAACGAAAGAAAAAATAGTTTACGCCTTCATCGATAGTCAAAACCTCAACCTGGGAGTCAAATCTCAGGGTTGGACGCTCGACTTCGCCAAGTTTCGCCGCTACTTAACTGACAAATATCACGTCACCGAGGCATTTTTGTTTATCGGTATGGTGCCAGACAACCAACGTCTCTATACTTCACTCCAAAAAGCCGGTTATCTCTGTATTTTTAAACCCACTCTAGAGTACAAATCGGGTGAGAAAGTTATCATTAAGGGTAACGTTGACGCAGAGTTAGTCCTACACGCTATGATCGAGTACAAGCACTACGACAAGGCAATCATTGTCTCGGGAGATGGCGACTTCCACTGTTTAATTGAGTATCTCGAAAGCAAGAAAAAGTTGCAGTACGTCATCACACCCAACAGGAAGTATTCGAGATTATTACGCGAATTTTCGAGTTATATTGTGAGGATTGATTGGTTGAGAAACAGCTTAGAATTAAAAACCAAAAAGACTGGCATCAGCGGTCGGTCGAAACCTTAGGCCTATCCAGTCATCGTGATAAGGAGAGTATAACAAAAGATAACAAAAATGCAAACAAGTCCGATAGTAGGATATACTAAGTTTATTACTGCCCTTTAATTAATTAAATCAGGAAAGGAATATATGGCCAAAGCAAACGACAAAGCCGACAAAACAGTAGCTCCAAAAAGCGATCTCAAATCAGAAAAACTTCAGGCTATTAAAGTAGCCATGGAGCAGATTGACAAGCAATTTGGCGCCGGCTCCATCATGAAACTAGGGGCTTCCCATCACATGGATGTCGAGAGTATTCCCACCTCCGCCATGGCGCTCGACCTAGCCCTTGGTATCGGCGGCTTCCCTCGCGGTCGCATCACCGAGATCTACGGACCGGAAGCCTCCGGTAAAACCACGGTTTGTCTCCACGTCATCGCTGAAGCCCAAAAACGCGGTGGTACCGCCGCCTTCATCGACGCTGAGCACGCCCTCGACCCGGCCCGTGCCAAAGCGGTCGGAGTCAACCTCGACGAGCTCCTTATTTCTCAGCCCGATACCGGCGAGCAAGCCTTAGAGATCGCCGAGACCTTGATCCGCTCCGGCGCTGTTGACGTGATTGTGGTCGACTCCGTTGCCGCCCTAGTCCCCAAAGCCGAAATCGAGGGGGACATGGGTGACGCTGTCATGGGTATGCAAGCCCGCCTCATGTCCCAAGCCCTACGCAAGTTGACTGGCGCCATTAGCAAGAGCAATGCGGTCATGGTCTTTACCAACCAGCTCCGCATGAAGATAGGTGTCATGTTTGGTAACCCCGAAACGACGGCAGGGGGCCAAGCCCTCAAATTTTATTCCTCCGTCCGCATCGATATGCGCAAGATCGGCAATATCACCGAAGGAGAGACCATTGTTGGTTCTCATCACCGGGCCAAGATCGTCAAAAACAAAGTCTCGCCACCTTTTAAAGTAGCCGAGTTCGATATGACGGCCAATGGTATCTCTCGCTCCGGTGGAGTCCTCGACGTGGCCGTAGAAAAAGAAATCATCGAAAAGTCGGGATCCTTCTTCAAATACAATGGTGAGATGCTAGGGCAGGGCAGAGAAGCCACAAAGGCCGTGCTCGAAGAAAAGCCCGATCTCATGAAAAAAATCGAAAAAGAGATTTGGGACAAAATCCGTGCAGTCGAAAAAGCCGACGCCAAAGCCGAAGCGTAAAATAGCGGTATGCCGATCATTACTCGCCTTGTGCAAGGGAAGAAGAATCCCAACAGGGTAAACCTATATTTGGACGACGAGTTCGCTTTTGCACTTTCTATCGATGAAGTGGCCAAACATAGTCTCAAAAAAGGGCTTGAGCTGAGCGATGACCAAATCGCTCGCCTCAAAGATACCGACGAGACAGAATATGTCTATACCAAGCTCCTCAACTTCCTTTCGTATCGCCCGCGCACGGTCAAAGAGGTGCGTGATCGGCTCTACAAGTACGACGTTAAAGAGGTGGATAAGCAAAACACCTTGATCGACAAATTGCAGAGCAAGGGATATCTCGACGATACGGCTTTTGCCCGCTGGTTTATCGAGTCCCGCAACACCCATCGTCCTCGTTCCAAGCGCTACTTAAGCGCCGAGCTAAGCGCCAAGGGGATCGCTAAAGATATTATCCAGGCAATCTCAGGTGAAATAGGGGACGAGTCAGAAACAATCAGGCACCTGCTGAACAAAAAAATAGGCCCCCCCCACAAGCTGGAAGTGTCCGAAAAGCAAAAAATAGTGGGCTACCTCGCCCGCCAGGGATTTGCCTGGGACAAGATCTCGGAGGTTGTCAAAAACTGGGAATCAGAGTAGAATGAGACTACCTTTTAAGAAAGATATTACTAAAAAAACAAAAACATGACCAAATTTTATTCACCAAGTCACACAGTCATAGCATAAGCAGTTTTTTTGGTTTTTGGTAAGCGTTTTTTCTTGAATGGATATAGTAGTTTTTAGGAGATATATATGAGCACATTACTCAAGTCATTACTTGCCACGTTTAACAAGTCCAAACAGGCAAAACCAGCCGCTCCCAAGCCACCCAAAGTTGCTCAGGTTAAAAAAGAAGCCTCCAAACCCGCCGAAAACCCTGAAATCCTCAAGCAAGCCGAGAGTACCGCCAAAGAAGTCCTGGCTTTTGCCCGTGAGCAAGCCGACAAAATTAGAGAAACAGCCAGAGTAGAAATGCAAGCTCTGCAAAGTACCCTCAAATCCCAAGAAGACAAATTAAAAAGAGCCGAAGATGGACTCTTGGCCCGTGAAGGCGATCTAAGCAAAAAAGCCGCCCAAATCGACGCCAGATTAGCTGAGATCGAGGCTACCAAAGCCGAGATGGCTGAGCTACGGGTCAAACAAGTCGAGAAACTCGAAAAAATTGGTGGTCTCACCAAAGAAAAAGCCAAAGACATCCTCCTAGAAGCCGTCGACAAAAAACTCGCCCGCGATGTCGCTGAGCGTATCCGCGTTGCCGAAGACGAAATCAAAGAAGGTGTCGAAGAAAAAGCTCAAGGTCTCTTGATCGATGCTATGTACCACGGTTCTACCGAGTACGTCGCCGAGTTTACCATCTCGACCGTCAAGATCGCTGATGACGACGTTAAAGGACGGATTATCGGCAAAGAAGGTCGCAATATCCGCACCTTCGAAAAGGTGACTGGTGTTGATATCGACATGGACGAGACGCCAGGTGAAGTGAGACTCTCCTGCTACGACGGAGTGCGCCGCGAAGTGGCTCGTGTTGCTCTCGAACGGCTCATCAAAGATGGCCGGATCCAGCCCACCCGTATCGAAGAATATGTCCAAAAAGCCCGCCACGATATCGAAAAAATCATGTTCGAAGAAGGTAAAAAGCTCTGCCACATGGTGGGCGCGTACAACCTCCCAACCGACTTGATCGCCATGCTCGGTCGATTTAAATTCCGCTCCAGTTACGGCCAAAACATGTTGGCTCACACCCTAGAAGAAACGCGTATCGGAATGAACTTGGCGGCTGAGACCCACGCCAACATCGATATCGTCAGACTCGGTTGTCTCTTCCATGATATCGGCAAGATCGTCACCGAAGAAGAGGGTAGTCACGTTGAGTTGGGTGTCAAGTT
>CAYILS010000024.1:0-11424 GCA_964364325.1 uncultured Pseudomonadales bacterium | reverse complement strand
AAGCAACGCTTGAACTCAATTAACCCCGCGACCGTGAGGTCGCGTGTGATTTAGGTATTCAACTTGCCTTCGCTCCGGAGTTATTTACAGCGATGGAATAATTTATCCCAGATCTATTGCTCTCTAACCCATAGATAAGGTACAATACCCTTTGCCTCATTTCATGAGAATTATTTATTTTCCTCAAATTTGAGAATTTGAGAATTTTTGATTTAGGATTAAATCGTATGGCTATCGTCAAGACCCAAGATCGCGAGCTCCCCATGGACAAAATCCGCAATATCGGCATCATCGCCCACATCGACGCCGGCAAAACCACCACCTCTGAACGCATCCTTTTCTACACCGGCAAATCCTACAAAATCGGTGACATCGACGACGGCAACACTCAGATGGACTGGATGGAGCAAGAGAAAGAGCGTGGTATCACGATCGTCTCCGCTGCTACCACCACTTTCTGGACCCCCAAACTCCCCAAGTCACTATTCACCGATCAGCACCGCATTAACTTGATCGATACTCCAGGGCACGTCGACTTTACTGCAGAAGTAGAACGCTCGCTCCGCGTCCTCGATGGTGGTGTGACTGTCTTAGACGCCGAAGAAGGCGTCCAATCCCAATCCGAAACTGTCTGGCGCCAAGCAGACAAATACAAAGTTCCTCGTATCTGTTTCGTCAATAAAATGGACAAAATGGGTGCCGACTTCAAACACACGCTCAAAGACGTCGAAGAAAAGCTCGGTGCCAAAACCGCGATCGTCACCTACCCAATTGGTGCCGAAAACTCCTTTAAAGGTGTTGTCATGTTGCTCGAAGAGCAATCTGTCATCTGGCTGGGCGACGAAACAGGCGCCAAATACGAGGTCGGTCCCATCCCGCAGGATATGGTCGAAGAAATTGCCGCCGAGCGCGCGCATCTCATCGAGCAAATCTGCGAAACCGACGACGTCCTCCTCGAGAAATACCTGAATGGTGAAGTACCCACTCTCGTGGAGCTCAAAAAAGCGCTTCGCGCCGCGACCATCGCGTACAAGCTCGTTCCCATGTACTGTGGCACCTCTCTCCGCAACAAAGGTGTCCAACCTTTACTCGATGGTGTGGTCGATTACCTCCCATCTCCCCTCGACGTTCCTCCAGCCGAAGGCAAAATCCCCCGCACCGAAGAAGTCGCCGTCCGCAAGCCAGATGTCAAAGAGCCATTCGCCGGATTATCCTTCAAAATCCAAGCTGATCCCCACATCGGCAAGCTGACCTATGTCCGTGTGTATTCCGGTCGTATCGCCAGTGGCTCCTACATCTACAACGCCACCCGCGACAAAACCGAGCGCGTCGGTCGTCTGGTTCTCATGCACGCCAACGATAGGGAAGAAGTCCCCTTTGCCGAAGCCGGAGAAATCGTCGGTGTGGTCGGGATGAAAGACACGCGTACCGGTGACACCCTCTGTGTCCCCGAACACCCCATTGTCCTCGAGGGTATCTCGTTTGCCGAGCCAGTTATTTCACTCTCCATCGAACCCAAAACCAAAGCCGATCAAGAAAAGATGGGCATGGCGCTGGCTAGACTAGCCGAAGAAGACCCCACCTTCAAAATCCGCTCCAACCACGAAACCGGCCAGACCTTGATTGCCGGGATGGGCGAGCTCCACCTGGAGATCATCGTCGATCGCATGAAACGCGAGTTCAACGTCGACGCCAACGTGGGTAACCCCCAGGTTGCCTACCGCGAAACGATCACCAAAGACGCCGACGCTGAAGGTAAGTACATCAAACAATCCGGTGGCCGGGGTCAATATGGTCACTGTTACCTCCGCATCAAGCCCCTCGCTCGGGGTGAGGGCGTCAAATTCGTCAACGCGATCGTCGGTGGCGTCATCCCCAAAGAGTTCATCGCGCCGGTCGAAAAAGGAGTACGGGAAGCACTCGACAACGGTATCATTGCCGGCTACAGCCTGGTTGATATCGAGGTGACGCTCTACGACGGCTCGTTCCACGACGTCGACTCCTCAGAAATTGCCTTCAAGATCGCCGGATCCATGGCTATCCAGTCCGCGGTCAAGCAGGCCGGCCCCATTATCTTAGAGCCCATCATGAAGCTCGAGATTACGACGCCCGAAGAGTTTATGGGTGACGTGATAGGTGACATCAGTAGTAAGCGCGGCCAAGTACTGGGAACGAGCCAGCGCGGCAACGTCCGCGTCATCAACGCCATTGTTCCCTTGTCTGAGCTAAGTCGCTATGTTACAATACTCAGAAGCATGACCCAGGGTCGAGCCAGTTCGTACATGGAAATGTCCCATTACGACCCCGTCCCGAGTAATATTGCTGACAAAATTATTAATAAAGAAAACAAGTAAGGAGTACCTATATGGCAGACGCCGCTAAATACGTTCGCAACAAACCGCACATCAACATTGGAACGATTGGTCATGTCGACCATGGCAAGACCACCCTTACTGCCGCCATTACTCACGTACTCGCCAAAAAGGGCTTAGCCGTCGAGAAATCCTACGCCGACATTGATTCCGCTCCAGAAGAGCGCCAGCGCGGTGTCACGATCAACCTTTCCCACCAAGAATACGAGACCGAAGCACGTCACTACGCTCACATCGATGCTCCAGGCCATGCTGACTACATCAAGAACATGATCACCGGTGCCGCTCAGATGGACGGTGCTATTCTCGTTGTGGCGGCGACCGATGGTCCAATGCCCCAGACCAGAGAGCACATTCTCTTGGCTCACCAAGTCAACGTTCCTAAACTAGTCGTAGCGCTCAACAAGTGCGACATGGTGGACGACGCAGAGCTCCTCGACCTCGTCGAAATGGAAATCCGCGATCTCTTGACCAAGTACCACTACCCAGGAGACGAAATCCCCATCGTCCGTGTCTCAGCCCTCAAAGCTTTGGAAGGCGATGCTACCTGGGAAGCCAAAATCCAAGAGCTCATGGACAAAGTCGACGAATATATCCCAACTCCAGAACGTCCACTTGATAAGCCATTCATGATGGCCATTGAAGATGTCTTCTCGATCAAAGGTCGCGGAACCGTTGCAACCGGCAAAATTGACCGCGGTGTTGCCAAAGTTGGTGAAGAAATGGAAGTCATCGGTATGGGTAAAGACAAGAAAACAGTCATTACCGGTGTCGAAATGTTCCGCAAGCAACTCGAACAAGGCCAAGCTGGCGACAACGTCGGTCTCCTACTTCGAGGAATTGAAAAAGACGATATCGAGCGTGGTCAAGTTATTGCCAAACCTGGCAGCATCAAACCCCACACCGATTTCGAAGCCGAAGTCTACGTTCTTACCAAGGAAGAGGGTGGACGTCACACTCCGTTCTTCTCCGGGTACAAACCTCAGTTCTACCTTCGTACCACTGACGTGACCGGTGACATCAAGCTCCCCGAAGGAGTTGAGATGGTTATGCCTGGCGACAACGCCAAGATGACCGTTTCCTTGATCGTCCCAGTTGCCATGGAAGAAGGCTTGAACTTTGCTATCCGCGAAGGTGGCAAGACCGTCGGTGCTGGTGTCATCACCAAGATCTTAGCTGACGTCAAAAAAGTCGAAGCTAAAAAGAAATAAGTAAGCAATTACACGTAGCTCATGGGCTTACCCCATAGAGCATAGTGAGGAGTCCTACCACAGTAGGACTCCTCACTTAATTACTAGACAGGAAATATATGGCGACAACCAGAATTAGAGTCAAACTCAAATCATTCGATCACCGCGTGATCGATGAGGCTGCTCAAAAAATCGTTGATACCGCCATCCAGACTGGTGCCAGCATCATTGGCCCTGTTCCGCTACCCACTCGCCGCAAGCTCATGGTTGTACTTACTTCTCCCCACGTCGACAAGAACGCCCGCGAACACTTCCAGATTTTGACTCACAAAAGATTAATCGATATCGAAAAACCCACCGGCAAGACCATCGATGCACTCATGCATCTCGAACTCCCCGCCGGAGTAGGTATCGAAGTAAAGATGTAAGGATTTTATGACCACAGTAGTATACGGTAAAAAAATTGGCATGGGTGAAGCTTATCTTGGGGACGTCCGTCGCGGTGTCACCAAAATTGCTTTATCCCCCATGACTATCTCCCAAATCAAGACTGTCGACAAAGACGGCTATAGCGCGGCTCAAGTCGGCTTCGGCTCACCCAAAAAACACACCCGTCGCAAAGTCGAGAAAAACCGCGAAATCGCGTTCGCAGAAGGCATGGAAGTTGGCTCAGTCATTAATCCCCAAGATGTCGTCAGCGTCGGTTCTGTGTGTAATATCCAGGGTACTTCCAAGGGTAAGGGTTTTGCCGGTGTCGTCAAACGCTGGAACTTTGCCGGTGGTCCCAGGACTCACGGTCAGTCTGACCGTCTGCGCGCTCCCGGCTCCATTGGTCAGGGTACTACTCCTGGTCGCGTCCACAAAGGCAAAAAAATGCCAGGCCGCATGGGTTCTGACACGGTTACCATGAAAAACGCTTTAGTAGTTGCCGTAGGTGAGGACAACACCATTTGGGTCACTGGACCAGTACCTGGTGCCCGCCACTCGCTCGTCAAGCTCACGATTATCGGTAACAAAGACGATGTCACGTTGAGTTATCTCTCAGGTGGTTTACCAGTCAAAATTGTCGAATCTGTTGTAGAGGTTGCATCAGAAGAGGTCGCATCTGACGTAGCTCAGATAGATCCTGAGCCAGCCGAAGGAGTAAAAGAATAATATGAACATCCCTGTCTACGACATCAAAGGTAAAGCCGGTGAGGCCTGGAAGCTCGAAGACAAAGTCTTTGGCAAAGCCAACATGGCCATCCTCGCCCAAGCCGTGCGTGTGTATACCAGCAATTCCCACCAAAAAACCAGTAAAGTCAAAACTCGTGGAGAAGTCCAGGGTTCAACCCGCAAAATTTATCGCCAAAAAGGCACCGGTAATGCCAGACACGGCGCCAAATACGCCCCAATATTCGTAGGTGGTGGTATTGCTCACGGTCCCAAAGGAGTAAGGCCCGAAAATATGGTCCTCCCCAAAACGATGCGTCGCCGCGCTCTCGCTGCTGCTATGCAGTCCAAGATAGTCAACCAAACTATCTCAGGGTTAACCGGTGTCGAAAAATTTGACGGCAAAACCGCTGGGGTAGTTAAGTTCCTCGCGACCGTCGCTAATCATCCCAAGAATTCCGTTCTCATTGTCACCGACGACAAAGCCACCTCTCTCTACTTGGGTATCGCCAACCTCCAAGGTGTTACCATGAAGCGCGCAGCGCTCGTCAACGCCTATGACCTTGTCGCCGCTACCCAACTGGTGCTAACCAAAGAAGCCCTAGATGCCATCATTGTCAGGAGTAACTTATGACTTTAATCCGCCCAGTTATTACCGAAAAATCCATGATGTCAGCGAGCCGCGGACTCTTTACCTTCGAAGTGCTTCTTGGAGCATCCAAATCCCAGGTTAAACAAGCAGTCGAAAGCTTGTTCAAAGTCAAAGTTGTCGGTATGAATATTCTGCGCCGCCACCTCCCGGCCAAATCTACGGGTTCCAAGCGCTTGACTGGTAACCCAGGGCAAGCCAAATACGCCACCCTCCGTTTAGCCAAAGGTCAAAAAATTGACCTTTTTGATGTAAAGGAAGAGAAATAATATGTTAAAAGCCAAAAATCCAACCTCAGCCGGCGTCAGACACCAAGTCGATTTTGACCGCGGGCTTACTGCTAGCTCACCCGAAAAATCCTTGACCATCGCCAAAAAACAACACTCCGGTCGCAACAATCACGGCCACGTCACCACTCGCCATCGTGGTGGTGGTGAAAAACAGCGCATCCGCTTGATCGATTACAAGCGCAACAAGCCAGGCGTCGAAGCTCGTGTGGTCTCGATCGAATATGACCCCAATCGTACCGCCAACATCGCTCTGCTCTACTACCGTGACGGCGAAAAGCGCTACATCCTCTGTCCAGATGGTTTAGCTGTTGACACCCTCATTGTCTCAGGGCCCGATGTCGAGCCCAAAGTAGGCAACGCCCTTCCGATGAAAAAAATCCCCATTGGTCTCCCGATCCACAATCTCGAACTCAAAAAAGGTCGCGGCGGCCAGATCGTCCGCTCCGCCGGCACGATCGCCATGATTCAGTCCAAAGAGGGTGATTTTGTCACCGTCAAGCTCCCATCAGGCGAAGTTCGATTGATTAAAGGCGAATGTTTTGCTACAATCGGCCAGGTCTCTAATCTGGAACACAAAAACCGCAAGATTGGAAAAGCAGGTCGTAAACGCCACATGGGTTGGCGTCCATCTGTTCGTGGTATTGCGCAGCATCCTGGCAGTCATCCACACGGTGGTGGTGAAGGTAGATCTGGTATCGGTATGCCAGGACCCAAGACCCCGTGGGGCAAGCCAGCGCTAGGCAAGAAGACTAGAGGCAAATACAAGTACTCGAACAAGTACATTATTAAAGACAGGAGAGTCAAATAAAATGAGCCGCAGTAGTACCAAAGGTCCCTTCATCGACGCCAAGCTTTTGGCCAAAGTGACCAAAGCCGTCACCAGTGGTACCAAAATGCCCATCAAAACTTGGGCTCGCTCCTGCACCATTCCCCCAGAGTTTGTTGGCTTCACGTTCCTCGTCCACAATGGCCGCGTCCACAAAGAAGTCTTCGTTTCCGAAGGCATGGTTGGCCACAAACTAGGAGAATTTTCTCCCACTCGTACCTTCCGTGGTCATGGCAAGATCGTTAAACGCACACTTACTAAGACATAAACCTATGAAAACCATCCAGCGCTACATCAGAACCCCCGCCCGCAAACTCCGCTTAGTCGCGGACGCTGTGCGCAAGTTATCACCTGAGCAAGCTCTCCTCCACCTCAAATTCACCGGCAAGGCCGCCGCCGAACCCCTCTACAAGGCTATCAAACAGGCTGTGAGCAACGCCAAAGACCAAAAAGGTCTCGCTGTTGCTAGTTTGGCTTTCAAGACGCTCGACATCATGGAAGGCCCCACCTACAAAAGATTCCAAGCAGTTTCTCGTGGAATGGCTCATTCCATCATGAAACGCACTAGTCATATTCGTGTTGAGCTCAAGGAGGTTAGCCGTGGGCCAAAAAGTTAATCCTCTCAGCTTTAGACTTGGTATTTTGTATAAAGCCAGCAGTACTTGGTTTGCCTCCAAAAAGGACTACCAAGGACTCGTGCTAGCAGATATCAAAATCAAGCAATTCATTTTCAAACGCCTCGCCCTCGCCGGGATTGTCTCGGTCGAGATCGAGCGCTCGATCAACATTATCAAGGTTATCATCAATGCTGGTCGTCCTGG
This sequence comes from uncultured Pseudomonadales bacterium, assembly GCA_964364325.1. Lineage (GTDB taxonomy): Bacteria > Patescibacteriota > Microgenomatia > UBA1400 > UBA12108 > CAJAUT01. The sequence continues at coordinate 4,124 of CAYILS010000024.1, read as the reverse complement.
TGTCATTATCGGCCGCGGTGGATCAAGTCTCGAAATCCTCAAAAAAGAACTCGAGGCATATCTTAAGACTATTGGTGGCAACAGTTCGCTCAAATTCCAACTCGAAGTCAAAGAAGTCAAAAACCCCGATCTCTCCGCCAAATTGGTGGGTGAGCGCATTGCCGAACAGCTCATCAAACGCTATCCTCATCGCCGCGCCATCTCCCAAGCTCAAGAGCGGGTGATGTCAGCCGGTGCCAAAGGTGTTAAAATCCAGGTTTCTGGCCGCGTCGGCGGAGCTGAGATTGGCCGCAGCGAAAAGTATCCCATGGGTACCATTCCTACTCAGACACTTCGTTCAGACATTGATTTCGCCAAAGTACCAGCGCTCACTCGCTCTGGGTATGTCGGCATCAAAGTCTGGATCTATAAAGGGGAGTCCACGCTATGATGCAGCCTAAAAAGTCCAAACACCGCAAGGAGTTTCGTGGCAAAATGGGTGGCGTTGCTACTCGCTGCAACGACGTGGCTTTTGGCGATTTTGGTCTCAAAGTCACCGAGAGTGCTTGGGTCACCGCCGCTCAGCTAGAGGCTGCGCGTCGCACCATCACCCACCACACCAAACGTGGCGGCAAACTTTGGTTGCGTGTCTTCCCCCACAAGCCTTTGACGCACAAGGCTGCTGGATCCAAAATGGGCTCTGGTAAAGGTGATATCGACAAATACACCGCCGTCGTCAAACGTGGCACGGTCGTCTTTGAACTGGGCTCACTCGACGAAAGTACCGCCCGCGAAGCCTTCCGCAAGGCAGCTTCCAAACTACCCATCCTGACACGCTTCGTCGTGAGAGGTGCCATATAATATGAAACTAAAGAAAAACGATTATCTAGAGCTACGCAAAGGCGGCCTTAAAGCCATCGACGCCAAATTGGTCGAGCTCGCGGTCAAACAGGACGAAACAACTATGTTAAAAATGAAAAACGAACTCAAAAATCCCCGCGAAGCTAGCGTTACTCGTCGCGCCATTGCGACCCTTAAAACGATTCGAGCCGAAGTACTAAAGGAGACAAAGTGAAAAAACTAACTGCGACCGTCATATCCGCCAAAGTCGAACAGAGCGCTGTCGTGATGGTTGAGACGTCCTGGAAACACCCGCTCTACAGCAAGCTCGTTCGCCGCAGCAAGAAGTACCTAGTGCAAAACGATGTTAAAGCTCAATCAGGCGACAAAGTGGAGATCCAAGAAACTCGTCCACTCTCAGCTCGCAAGCGCTTTACTATTACTAAGGTAATTAAGAAATAATAATATGATACAGCTACGCTCAGTTCTCGCTTCAGCCGATAACTCAGGTGCCAAACGCCTCAAAGTTATCCACGTCCACGGTGGCTCCTGGCGCCGCTTCGGATTTATCGGTGACATGGTCTCGGTTGTTGTTGACGGTGCCGATCCCAATGGTTACGTCAAAGACTCTCAGCTCGTCAAAGCCGTCATTGTCCGCACTCGCAAAGAAACCAGGCGAGCAGACGGCACCTATGTCCGTTTCGATGACAACGCCGCCGTCATCATCGACCCCAAAACCAAAGACCCCATTGCTTCCCGCGTTTTTGGTCCGATCGCCCGCGAAGTCAAAGATCGTGGCTACGCCAAGATCGCCTCACTCGCACAGGAGGTAGTCTAATATGAAAAAATTTAAGAAGGGCGACGTCGTCCTCGTGACAGCCGGCAAAGACAAAGGCAAGTCAGGAGAGATCCTCCGGGTCTTCCCCAAAAAAGACACGGTCGTCGTCAAAGGCGCCAATCTGTACAAAAAACACGTCAAGCCAACTCAAAACACGCAAGGTGGGATCGTCGCTCGCGAGCGGCCGCTCTCTACCGGCAAAATTAGTCACGTAGAAAACGGCAAGCAAGTTCGCTTTGCCCAGAGGAAAAAAGCATGACCGACGCCAACCTAAAAACACGTTTTGAGACAGACTACTCAGCTAAACTGATGGCTGAGCTTGGCTTATCCAACAAAATGGCTACTCCCAAGCTGACCAAAATCATTTTGAACGTGGGTATCCCTAAGTCCGATACCTCTACCAAAGACGTCGAAACCGCCAAAATGGAACTTTCAGCGCTCTCAGGACTCTCCCCCAAAGTAGCCGGTGCCAAGCAATCAATCGCCGGTTTCAAGATCCGCGCTGGCGACCCAGTGGGAGTTTCGGTGACGCTGCGCGGAGTCAAAATGTTTGATTTCCTCGATAAATTGTGTAGAATAGTCCTTCCGCAAGTCAAAGACTTCCGCGGAGTCAAAGCTACCGCCTTTGACGGTCATGGCAATTACACGCTTGGCCTCTCGGAACAAATCATTTTCCCTGAAATTGATTACGCCAAGACTGAGAAAATCCATGGTTTGGAGATCGTGATTGTCACGACCGCAAAAAGCGACGATCATGCTCGCGCATTATTAAAAATACTCGGAATGCCTTTCGAGAAAGCTAACTAAATATGGCACGTACAGCCCTGGTCAAAAAAAGCCAGCAAACACCCAAATTCTCGACTCGTGCCCACAGTCGCTGCAAACTGTGCGGGCGCCCCAAGGCCTATATGCGCCACTTTGGTATGTGCCGTCTTTGCTTCCGTGAAGAGGCCCAAAAAGGCAATTTACCAGGAGTTACCAAAGCCAGTTGGTAAGGATAAATATATGATCAATGACCACATCTCAGACATGATTGTTCGCATTAAAAATGCGTACGCCATGCACAAAAAGACTGTCTCTATGCCCTACACCAAGGTCGTCGAAGCCGTGGCCAAAGTCTTGGTCGAAGAGAAATATCTCGCCAAATACGAGGTACTGGGTGAAACCGTGGTAACCAAATCCCTCGTAGTCACCCTCGCCTACAAAGATGACACCGCCGCTATCTCCGCCATCAAACGCATCAGCAAGCCAGGTGTCCGCATGTATCGACCGCTTCATAGTTTCAAACCAGTTTTATCTGGACTTGGTATTGCCATCCTCACCACCTCCAAAGGCATCATGTCTGACCGTCAAGCCAAAATCAACAAAGTGGGAGGGGAAGTTCTTCTAGAACTTTGGTAATCATATGTCCAAAATCGGCCGACTCCCCATCACCATTCCTGCGAGCGTTACCTTGACGATCGCTGGCACCCATATTACCGTCAAAGGTAGCAAGGGTGAACTCTCCTACGATCTCAAGCCCAAAATCAAAGCCGAACTCGTGGGCGATCAACTCACCATCTCGCGCACCAGTGAAGACAAATCTGTCCGCGCCCTCCATGGTTTGACTCGCGCCCTCCTCTCCAACATGGTCAAAGGAGTATCAGACGGATTCACTAAAAATCTCGAGCTAGTGGGCACTGGGTACCGCGCCCGCCTCGCTGGCACCAAGTTGATTCTTTCCCTCGGCTATTCCCACGAAATCGAATTTGAGCCCCCGGCTGGTATCTCACTTAAAGTCGAAGGTACCAATGCTATCACTGTTTCGGGGTATGATATCCAAGCTGTCGGTCAAGTTGCCGCCGTCATTCGCTCGTATAGAAAGCCAGAACCCTACAAGGGTAAAGGCATCCGCTACGCCGGAGAAGTTGTGCGTAGGAAAGCCGGTAAAGCCGCCAAAGCTGCTGCCGCCTAATCATTATGCAAAAACTAAACCGCAAACAAGCACGTACACTCAGAGTCAGATCCAGCGTTAAGACGTCTGGTCGCCCACGTTTGACCATCTTCCGCTCCAATATGCACATCTGGGCCCAGATCATCGATGATTCAACTCACAAAACCATCGTATCGATCAACACCAAAGCCATTAAGAGTAAAAAGGGTGACACCAAAACTATGAAGTCGACTGCACTCGGAGCTGAAATCGCCAAATTAGCCCTAGCCAAAAAAGTCACCAAGATCGTTTTTGATCGAGGTGCCTATAAATACCACGGTCGCGTCAAGGCAGTAGCCGAAGCCGCCCGTAGCGCAGGATTGGAGTTCTAATATGTATACAGGCAAACAGCAAGATCGAAATGGTAGAGGCGGGGCTCCTCGTGCTCCTCAAGAGTTTGACGAAAAAGTCATCCGCATTTCTCGCGTCACCAAGAAAACCAAGGGTGGCAATAACATGAGTTTCACCGCCCTCGTCGTCGTCGGGGATCGTAAA
>CAYILS010000023.1:0-11517 GCA_964364325.1 uncultured Pseudomonadales bacterium | reverse complement strand
TCGCCCTTGGCAGTGGCGAGCTCATCATGTGGCCTTACCTCGTCTCCCAGTACGGGCTCGGCATCATTTGGGGTGGACTGGTCGGCATTACGTTCCAATACTTCCTCAATACCGAAATCATGCGTTACACCCTGGCCTGGGGAGAGTCGGTTTTTGTGGGCTGGCGCCGGTGGGGCAAGCTGATCCCGGCTTGGTTTGTCTTTTCCACTGTGATCCCCTGGGCCCTCCCCGGTTTTGTCTCCGCCTCTGCCACCATGCTCAACCACGTCTTCCCCGTGCTTCCCATTCGTTTGACGGCCGTCGCCCTCATTTTGCTCACAGGCATCATTATTTCGTCAGGAAAAACGCTGTACAAAACCATGTCGCACGTCCAAACGACCTTACTCTCGGTCGGCGTCCCCTTCGTCGCCATCCTTACCCTTTATATGGCCCGTGGCACCGACTGGTCAACGCTCCTGCAAGGATTGGTCGGCATTGGTGATGGGTATAACTGGCTACCGGAAGGGATCGCCATTGGCGCTTTCCTTGGGGCATTCGCTTATTCGGGTGGTGGGGGCAATCTCAACCTCTCTCAGAGTTACTACATCAAAGAAAAAGGGATGGGGATGGGCAAGTACGGGGTCGGGATCAAAGCCCTGCTCTCAGGCTCGGATTCCCACCGCATCGACGGTCATTTATTTACGCTCTCGGCCAGCAACCTCTCTCGTTGGGGTCGGTGGTGGAGACTGGTCTGCACCGAACACGCCCTCGTTTTTTGGGGGATCGGCCTCATTACTATTCTCATGCTTGGCACCCTCTCTATGGCTACGGCGCACGGGGTCAGTAGTAGCGGCGGGCTAAGCTTCTTTTTCAAAGAAGCCGAGATGATCGGCCTCGCTACTCACGAACTCGTTGGCCATTTATTTATCTTGGTGGGAGCCCTCATGCTCTTTACCACCCAGCTAGGCGTCTTGGAGTCAGCCTCGCGCGTAATCGCCGAGAATATTTTACTCCTCAAATATCGCCACGATCAGGAGGTCAATGCCTCCAAAATGTTTTACATTGTGCTCTGGTGCGAACTGGCCTTTAGCGCTATTTTCCTTTACTTTGGGGTCTCCGAGCCTCGCGCCATCCTCACACTCGGCGCGATCTTGAACGCAGCTGCCATGATGGTCGCCTTTACGCTCATTCTGCTCCTCAATCGCCGGCTCCCCAAAGTGATCCGCCCAAGTTTCGCCCGCCAAGCCATGCTCCTCATTGCCACTTCCTTCTTTTTGTACTTTGTGACCCAAACGATTATGACCGCCAAATGGTAAAGTAATCTCATGTCTACACAAGTTACCAAAAACGACGGCACCACCGAGCCCTACAACGAAGAAAAAATTCGCAATTCTGCTACGCGCGTGGGGGTACCGGAGGGGATCCAAACCGAGATGCTGATGAGTATCCGTGATCGGCTCTACGACGGTATCAAAACGAACGAAATTTTCCAGATGATCAAAGAATTCTTGCGCGATTCCTCTACTCCCCACCTAGCCATGAAATACAACCTTAAAGCCGCACTCTCTGAATTAGGCCCCTCCGGTTACCCGTTTGAAAAATACATTGCGCTACTCCTCGAAGATGTGGGATACCAGACCAAAACCAATCAAGTCATTGAAGGAGGATGCATCCCCCACGAAATCGACGTGCTGGCTGTCAAAGATAATATCACCTACTTTATCGAAGCCAAATTCCACAAGAGTCCATCTCAGCGTACCGATGTCCGCGTGGCTCTCTACATCAAATCTCGCTACGACGATCTATCGAGTGTCTGGAAATCCGGCAAAACAAGGGCTTGGATCATTACCAATACCCGCTTCTCAACCGATGCCATCAAGTACAGCGAGTGCCAAAATATTCGCCTCATGAGTTGGGGATATCCCAAAGGGGAGGGGATTATGGACCTCATCGAACACACCGGTCTCCACCCCATCACCATCGTTGAGCAACTCTCGGGAGGTGACAAAATGCGCCTCTTGTCCGCGGGAGTTGTGAGTTGTCGCCAGCTGTTAAACCCCGCCAACCACCACTTGGTTTCTCAGGACTTTATCGATAATATCTTGCCAGACCTTGAACTCATATGTCAAAATCAGCACTAATCTTTGGCGGTATAGCCAAAGCCATCCGCCTCTTGCCGTATGTCCTCACTATCATGATTGGCGTGCCCGTGGCCGGCATGGCACTGAACGAAGCCAGTAAATTAGTTGGTCTCAAAAGTCTCCCTGTCCCCGTGGTTGGCACGGGCTCTATGTATCCCTCGCTGTTCTGGTCCAAGGAGGAGGGGGGACCCGAAGATGTCAGCCATCAAATGGCCGAGGAATATCGCTCTACGCCCCACCTCTATCGCCGTTACATGGGATTTACTCTACTGGGCAAAACTTACCTTAAGCGGCCAATCGGCTACGGGGACATGGTAGCTTTTAAAAATGACCAAACTAGAGCCATCCTTGCAGAGGGCGGCAAAGACACTTCGGCCGGTTTCGTCAAGCGGATCATCGCTGTACCGGGTGACACGATTGAGCTACGCGATGGCTTTGTCTACAAAAATGGCGAACTGCTCTCCGAGCCCTACATCGCCGCGCCTCGCTCGACTTATGGTGGGACCGGGCTAATCGATTGCAAAACTCTGACTCTCAACCCAGGTGAATATTTTGTATTAGGCGATAACCGCAAAGTTTCCTCCGATTCTCGCTTTGAGCTAGGACAAGTTAACGAAGGTGATATCGAGTATGTCCTGCCTTACAGTGAGCAAAAAATTTACCACTCTCTGTGGCGCGATACCGCCAAAGACAGCGAGCTCTTGGGCGACCCCACCTTGGCCTCGTCCGAGTTTGTCGCCCTGGTCAACGCCAAACGTAAAACTGCCAACCTGCCGGGCTTAAGTCTCAAACCCGCCCTGTCCAAGTCTACGAATATCCGCGGTACTAGCATCCTGCAAAACAAAAATACTCCCCTGAGCATGAAACAAGCTGTCAGCAGTGCGGGTTATAGCAATATAGTGCTCGGCGAGTTTGTCAGCCATGGTCACTTTAGCGCCAAAGAACTCCTGGAAAATCTTCTCTACAACGTCGGTACCGCCAAGCAAATCTTGAGTAGTGAATACTCGGATATTGGGGTCTCGGCCGTCAACCAAGTAATTAACGGTTGTCCCACCCAGGTCATTGTTGGTCACCTTGGCGGCTACATCCCCGCTAGCTACGACGAGTCCATAGTAAGCAGTTGGCGTAAATTACGCGACAATCTCACAGAAATCTTGCCATCCTGGGAACAAGCAGAGAGCTACGAAAACATCAACCAAGAAAAGCTAAAAGAATTGCTCATCATTTTGCGTCGCCGCCGGGATCTTGCGTCTGAAATAGTTAGAGTCATGGAAAATAGAGAGTGGCTGAGCGACAGCCAAGAAGCACGAATTAAAAATGACGAGGTCGATGCAAGCACGGCCGAGACCTTAACCAAAGCTCTCAACGGCGAGTAATATATGTTAAAAAAATTCATCTCGTCAATCATCCTTGAGTACTTTCGACTTTGCGCGCGCCTCCAGCTACGCAAAAACCGCGCGGCCACAATTATTGGCATCACGGGCTCTGCCGGCAAAACTTCTGCGCGTTTAGCCATCGTCCAAATCCTTAAAACCAGGGGAGTAGTCAAGCATTCCAGTCATGCCAACTCCGAGTCAGGGATTCCGCTCAATATCCTGGACCTTCACCCTCTTTCCTATAGCTCGCTCGATTGGCTCAGGCTAATTGTGTTAGCTCCCTGGCAGCTTCTAACCAACTGGGACCGCTATAATTACTACGTAGTTGAAATGGGTATCGATAGTCCCAACTACCCCAAAAACATGGATTATTTGCTCAGTATTGTGCATCCCCACATCGCCATGGTCTTAAACGCCGACCTCAGTCATTCTGGGCGATTTGATCATCTAGTCAGAGACGTCAATCCAACGCGCCGCGCCCGCAAATTAATAAACTTAATTGCCAAGGAAAAAATGAAGTTGGCGCTCTCTCTCAACCAAAGTGGAGTAGTTGTTGTGAATATCGATCAAGCGGAGTTAGTCAGCGAACTACGCGGGGTCAAAGCCCGTCAAATAACTATCGGCAAATCTGTCAGAGCACAATTTAGGATCGTTAGTGCTCGCATTACAAGCGTAGGCTCGCGTTTTACCTACGGATACCAAAGCCAAAAATATGAACTCAAATTCAATGACATTTTATCTCCCTCATACTCCTACACTTTTGCCGGGGCAATTGCCGTAGGAACAGCCATGGGTATTTCACCTCGTGTCAGCCTCGAAGCTTTATCACTCTACCACTCTCCTGCCGGGAGGATGAGGACATTTAAAGGAATAAAGGGATCAAATATTATCGATTCGACTTACAATGCTAACCCCGCTGGTATGCAAGAAGCCCTTAAACTACTCGCCAGTCTTGGAGCCAAAAAGCACAAAATCGCTGTTATCGGTGACATGCGCGAACTAGGACTATCGAGCAAGTTAGCACACAAACAACTTGCCGACTGGGTAGATGATTCCTGCGATGAAGTATTGCTATTTGGCGACTTGATTCATGAATATACTTTGCCGGTCCTACAAGAGCAACAATTTTCTGTCCACCACTTTGCCCGGATGTCAGACTTGATTATATTTTTGCTGAGTCGCATTACCAGTAATTCACTAGTACTGATTAAAGGATCGCAAAACCATATTTTGTTGGAGCGCGCTGTCGAAGCAATTTTGGCCGATCCCGCTGATGCGAAAAACCTTTGTAGACGCGGACCATATTGGGATAAGATACGTGCAAAACTTCCCTAACTGTGCTATACTCCAGAGTATGAAACACAAGCGGATAGAGTTACCCAATCTCCCGTACGCCTACGACGCTCTCGAACCGGTTATTTCCAAAAAAATCATGGAGCTCCACCACACTCGCCATCACTTGGCTTATGTAACCGGAGCCAACGCCGCCATGGACCGCCTAGAAAAGGCCCGTGCCGGAGAAGGCATGGAGATCGATTACAAAGCCACCATGCGCGATCTCTCCTTCCACTTAAACGGCCACAAACTTCACAGTATTTTTTGGTTAAATTTGCGTAAGTCCAAAAAAGATAACGCGCCAAGCGGTGCTCTTCTAGCCAAGATTGAAGAGCAATTTGGATCATTCGAAAAATTCCAGGCAGAATTTGCGGGGGCTGGAAAAAGCGTCGAAGGATCGGGCTGGGCCGCTCTGGTCCAGGACGGCGAAGACCTCCACGTGATCCAGATCCAAAACCAAAATCTCATGACCATTATAGAGACCAAGCCACTCCTCCTCCTCGATGTCTGGGAGCACGCCTACTACCTGGACTACGCCAATGACCGCGGCAAATACGTCGATGCTTTCTGGGCACTCGTCAACTGGGACGACGTTGCTTCGCGTTTAGCCTAACTTCCTGTTGTTTTCACCCCTTTACTTCGAGATTATTAGTTGCTAGTATTACCTATACTCGACTAAATCGGAGGTAAGATTATGCCCAGTGACACCACCTATACAATGGAAGATTTCGCAGAAACCCTCCTCAACGAGAAAAATTACACTACTCTTACCACTGAAATGCGCGAGGAATTAAAGCGTGACATTCTCGATCGAGCCCAAGATTTCCTGATCGCCAAGACTATTGCCAAGCTATCCAATGATCAAGCAAAAGCCCTTAGTGAGCTCCTTGATACCAACCCCCCCAACGAAAAGATTCAGGAATTTATCAAGACTTGTGTAGATGATGCGCCCACCTTTATCGGCAATACGCTCTTCCAATTTCGTCAATCCTACTTGGGGCTTGCCTAATTATGCCAAGAGAAGGCGCTGAAACCGCATTACCAGTTGATGTAAGGAATAGATTCCCTAATTCGGTAGCCTACGATGCACCGGTGAGAACCGACGCTCTTGCGAACCAAGTCGTGAAGCAAATTGCCGCCTACAGCGCAGGTGCTCAAAGTAGACCTGAGAATTACTACCTCAACATGGTCGATAATATCGGCGGGGGCAATAAGGTACTACAAATCCGCGACAAAAAACGACAAAATGATCCAGGGAATAATGATGTGGAAATCGATTTTGGTGGGATGGGCGAAGCCCATATTCGAACTAAGGACAATGTTGAGGCCATTTTAACTATCGAACATCTGCAAAAGGAGCTAGCTCCAGAAGGAGTTGAACTGAGTGAGATGAAGGATCTCAAAACCGTTTTACACCATGCTGAAGCTGCCCTCGAAGCGAAGTTGTCGGCAGATGAAGTGGTGAAGCTGAAAGCCGCACATGAAATCGAAAATACGAATAATTCCGCTGAAGATAATCAATCAAATACAAACGAAGCTACTGAAAATATATCTCAAAATCAAGAAAATACGCAACCCTCCGAGCAAAGTCCGACTAGCCTCCTCAAAAAACTAAAAATCGCCTTTGTCAGCGCTGTCGATAGACACACTTCAAAAGTCACCTACACCGATTGGAGAGGTAGAGAAGTTACCAGGGATGTCAAATCTAAAGATGTGATTACCAAGGCTTCCGAGCAGTATTCGGCCATGAAAATGTCAGAAACCAAAGAGCGACGTGAAGGTAATTGGTTCAAGAAATTTGCCGATCGGGTTTGGCGTGGCACACTCACTGAGCAAGTCCATAGAGTCAAAGAAAAATTCCACGGACTCAAACTCATGGAAGCCGCCAAAGTCGATACTGGTATTACTGCCGAGTTTGATACCGAAATAGAGAAGCTGGCGCGACAAAGGATCCAAGAAGAATATCACCAAAAAAACTGGTTCCAAAAAGGTATTTACAATATCGATCAGGCAGCGCGAGAAGTATTTGCAGGAACGCGTGATTTACACCACAAAAAAGTAGCCATAACCGCCGAACTCCGCGCCAAATACGAAGCCGATCCAGCCAATGCTGATAATCCAATGTTTCACTTAGTACATAGAGATGTTGTTGCGAGAGAAGCACTGGCCGAGAGTGTTATGGGCTCCGAACTCGATTTCTTGCACGCAGGCGATAAAAAAACCGAAAGCCTCAAGATCGAACGAGGATCTAAGATGGATAATTTCCTCAAGAACGAAATCCTTCTCAAGATCAAAGACGACATCGTCAGTCAGTCCGAAAAGGGTCAGTACACCGGCAGGATTAGTCCGCCACTGCGGATGGAACTAGATCAGAAATTGCAAGATTTTTGTTTTACAGACGACTTTGAAGAGTGGCGCAAAAGCTTAGATCCCGAAGTACAAAAGCAATTTGAAAACTCATTTACCTATGCGACCAACTTACTATCCCAGACTGAAGAATCTTTTGTCCCTCTGATTCACGAGTCTCATGAGCAATTCAAGACTGTGACCTCATTGGATATGGACATCGAGATCATGTTGGGTACCGCCAAATTCGGTCCTAATGGTGAAGTTGATAGCCCCTCTATCTTTGACAAAGAACGTCTCTCACTCAATCAGGAGTTATACGATCGTGTCCGCGAAAAAGGCAAGGCTAGTGCCGCTAAGACTGACGTCTTGTTCAGTCCCGGAGAGTTCCCACAAGGACTCAAGTGGGAGACGACGATGGCTAGGATGAACTCAGTGGCCTACAGTGAATTTGCGGCCGCCTATGTCGGCGCTGCGACCACTCGCGCAATTATGACCGGTGCCAGAGCTAGTGTCAGTTGGCTCCCCATCCTGGGAGGTAGTCTGATGGCCGGTGGAGTCAGCGGATTCAAAGAGTTCCGCAAACTTAAGGAAATGCGCAAACAGTTTAGTCGCGAAAAGGCTCAGGGATACGAGCACCCGGGTGGTGCCAATGCCGTACGTTCAGAAGCGATGCGCCGCTTTGCTTACCATACCGTTGACCTTGGTCATCGTGACCAGCAGCTCGAAGGTGTAACCGAAAAATTACTCAAAGGGGATGTGAACGAAGAAACCATTCTCTTAACCTTCGCTTATCTTGCCGACACCAAGGCTCGCCGCTCGCTCGGTGACAAGCACGACGACAACTTGTTCGACGCCGACAAATCTACTCCGCAGGGAAGGGCCAATTACCACGCACAAGAAGCGATCATGAACAAAGCTGCTTCGCTCAGCATGATCAAGCTGGGCGAGTTGCTAGATGGCGATGCCAACAGTGCTCGGCGCACACTGATTGCCAATCGCATGGGTATGAACCCGGCTAATGCAGCCAATGCACGGACCATGATGCTCGAATTAGCCCGCGCTCAATCAGAGCATTTGAAAGATGGCTTCACCGTGCCGGCCTCGTACAAAGCAGTAATGGGTATGGACAAAGATCTTCTTATCGACGAGCTACAAGCCATGACCGTCAAAGACCAAGCCTTTAATAAATGGGTCTGGGGACAATCACTGCTTGCAGCAGGTCGGACCGGAGCACTAGCTGCTGTCTTCCAAATCGGGGCAAGAGATATTCACGATCTAGTAGTGCCAGTAGGTGGATCTGTCGAGCACCTCAAAACTACATTATTAGATCACTCGCTCCCCACCCACGTCACCGGACTACCCAATAATGGTGGCCAGTTCTTTGACCCCCAGAGCAACGAGTTACTCGACATGCACTATACCCACATTCCAAATGGCACGCATTGGGTGGTCGATGACGCCAACCCCCACGCATATGATCTAGTCCTCGATCGAGACCCATCACATACGATCCTCAGCGACGCGACCTTCGCACAAGACGGCACAATGACTATGACCCAGCAACTCACACAACAGATCGAACAGAATAATCTTGACATTGACTATACTCAGCATTCTGTAGACATAGCTGGTTCCGGATCAGAAGGGGTCTCGACATCAACTGACGGTGTAGATTTGAGAGCCTGGGAATTACCAGGATACAAAGAAGGTGGTTTATGGAATTGGTATAGACATACTCTGTCAGAACAGGGACATTCTGTACGTGACCCCGAAGTCAATGCAATACTCAAGACTGCCCGGGCAGAAGGTATCTGGGGTCATCCGGATGGTAATGTGACGATGACTACTGACCCAACGGATCCGGCTTTTGCTTATACCCAAGTTGTGCACGAAAAAATCTTAGCTCCCGATCTTTTCCATGATGGTAAGACGTATGTAGATCAGTACGCTGCATCTCAGGGCAGTAAAGCAATTTTTGAGAATGTTCACCCCTTATGGGGTACGCCGGAAGGACATCTCAAAATTGCAGGTCTATACGATGATGCTGAAAAGTATTTCCAAGCTAATGGTAATTTCCCAACCAATCCCGATGGCACATTGACACTTCAAGGTGATGCCATGAGAATCATCTATGATGCCGGTCAAAGTGGGGAGCAGGGTATACCTGACCATACGGAATTCAATACGTTGCTTGAATATTTTGGCCAAGGCACCGCCACAACTACACAACACTTTGATCTCAACGATATTCACATCACTATGACCGAAGATCTAGTTGATGTAAAGGAGATTTCTCATCCATTGGCAGTGAGTGGCAATCCCTTCAAATACATGGCTCCGGGGTATTTCCTCCCGCTCGAGGCAGCAACCGTAGAAGACTTTAATAGTCGAACTGGGGTCGAATACTATTATGGGGGCAAAGGAGATTATGGATTATTAGATCGTAGCAAATATTCCAGTAGATTTAATCAAAAAATCAGAGAGAATACAAATCTAAATATCGCCGATGACGATTTGGATGTTATAAACGAATACCTTAATAAGCAAGATCCATCCTATCTGGGCGAACTCAGGAGTTATGCAAACGGACTACCGGCGCTTAGTTCAAATACAAGATTAGTTGTTGCACTTCCCACGTACAAGGAAGGAACTAATATCCGTAAAACACTCGAAACTTATGCAAAATTAGATAATAAAGATCAAGTCGAAATTGTCATTTTTGAGAATAATCCAAAAGCAGTTGGGAGAGATGAAACACAGGCAGAAATCGTGAGGTTTATTTCCGAACATCCTGAATTGAAGGTAGTCACCTTTAATAAAGAATTTGATGAAAAAGAGCCTATCGGCAATATCAGGAAATATGTAACTGACACTATCTTACTGCGAAAATCTTTAGCTGGAATCAAAGAATCTATAATAATTGCCAGTCAAGATGCCGAAATCGAAGATATTAATCCTAAGTTCGCCTCAGAATTAATCACGCGTTTCGAACAAAACAAAACACTTGATGCTGTCGCCGGCAAATGGGATTTCTCCAAGGAAGCATTCAAGAAAATGCCATTACTTCATGCCACCCAAAGGCTGTGGCAATATATGGATATAGTATTAAGACATCAATACATGAAATCTCCGGAATTGGTCGGAAGAAATAGCGCATTTAGATCAGGGATCTATGCAGCTGTTGGTGGTTATAATCCAGATGCAGAACTTGCAGAAGATCTTGAAATTGGCTGGCTAATAAAAGAGGCTCGAAAATATAACGTAAATAGTATCCAGTACGACAATCAAGCATCAGTGGTAAGTATTCCTCGTAGAGCCGCAATGAAGATTGCTAGCGGAGGATCACTCATACAGCAATATGGCGATTTCCACACGAATGAGAATGTAAGGGACGCAAAATTAGAAGATGTGCTCGATATGAAGCGTGATTTCACTGATGACGAATTAATCTCTCAAATAGAAGCCATATATGAACACTATGCTAAGTGGAAAAAATCTAGCGGTGGATGGATCGATGACCATTATGTCGACAAAGCCTTTGAGCGTTCCATGGGGCTATTAGGACTCAAATTCGCTATTTCAAATAGTAAGGTATCGATCGAAAACATTGCAGACCTAAGAGCAAATTTGGCAGCATAACAATATGGCACTGTCACCCAATGAGGCATCGGAACAAAATCCAGAACATCATGAATCCTCATCAGTCCATGAAGACCGACCAGGCAGGGCCTTGTTGGAAATCCTTCAAAGTGATGTAGACGAACTTCAAGCCCACAGAAAAAATGAATCTGAATCAATGATTCGAGCCGGGCTTACTCTCCAAGAAATCCTCAATCAGTTCGATAACGACTATTCTCCTCTAGAGAGGCTGTATCGTGAGAAAGTCGGAGCAGAATTACTCGGAGATCCGTACGAAGCAATAGAACATGAAATTCCGATCACAAAATCTTGTTCGATAGTTGTTCCGACTTATAACAAAGACGAAATTCTCGCTAATGCGCTTCGCGCTATTCAGGCAAGTAGTTTTAATGCAAAATACCCTCAGCAATTAGAGGTGATTGTGGTAGACGATGCTTCTCCGGGAATTAACGCCGCTGATGTTGTAAAGAATTTGAACTTACAGGACTTGACGGTAAAAGTAGTACGTCATGATACAAATAGATTTGTCGGAATTGCCAGATACACCGGCACACTTGCTGCTACGGGTGATGTTGTAATAATTACCGATCCTGATGTTGTTTATACGCCCACAATGATTGAAGAATTCATGAAGCGTCATGAAGTATTAGAAAATGTTGCATGCTTCGGTTTCAGGGACGACCTCGATAAAGGTGATC
>CAYILS010000022.1:0-11545 GCA_964364325.1 uncultured Pseudomonadales bacterium | reverse complement strand
GAAATACAATATGCCCAAGGCTGTTGTGGACTGTGTGGCTCAGCACCACGAAGACACCGAGTTCACGAGTAAAGAATCGATCTTGGTCTACATCTCAGATGCCATCTCCGGCTCACGCCCAGGTGCGCGCTACGAGAACGTGGCCGAATACGTCAAGCGTCTCAAAGCCATTGAAGAGATTGCCATGAGCAAAAACGGCGTCACCGAAGCGTTTGCTATCTCCGCCGGTCGCGAAGTGCGCGTCATGGTAGACCCAGGCAAAGCTACCGACGACGAAGCCGTCCGATTGGCCAGTGATATCCGCGATGAGATCAAAGCCAAGCTTACCTATCCTGGTACCGTGACGGTCACCGTCATCCGCGAGACCCGCGCCCAGCAGGTAGCCAAATAATTATTTGTATACGAAGGAGATCTTATGAAAAAATCTGACTACTACGACATCATTGCCAAGTCCGCTCACATGACCAAAAAGACCGCCAAAGACGCGATTGACACATTCCTCAACGAAATTGTCAAAACGCTCAAAAAGGGCGACAAAGTCGTTTTGTCCGGTGTAGGTACACTTTCTATTGGCAAAGTGGGTGCTAAGGACGTCGTGCCTTTTGGCAAATCCGACAAGCGGGTCACCGTCAAATCTCATCACGTGGTCAACTTCAAGGCAGCCAAGCCTCTGCGCAAAATTATCTGGTAAGATAATTTCATGCACACCATCCTTGCCGAGAATCTACGCAAAGTATATTCAGTTCAAAAAAAGCGCCCAGGACTTGCCGGTTCCATCAAAGATTTATTCTCTCCCATCAATGAAGAAAAAGTCGCGGTCAAAGACGTCTCATTTGTGATCGACGAGGGCGAACTCGTTGGCTTCATAGGCCCTAATGGTGCGGGCAAAACCACGACTCTCAAAATGCTATCAGGGTTACTCTATCCCACCAGTGGGAGTGTGCGGGTGCTCGGCAACGACCCATGGAAACGTGACTACGAATTCTTGCGTCAAATCTCTCTCGTCATGGGGCAAAAAAACCAGTTGTGGTGGGATCTCCCCGCCATCGAATCATTCAATCTAGCCAAAGATATTTACGGTATCGATGCTAAAGTCTACAAAAAAACCCTGGACAACCTGGTAGAGATGCTAGCGATCGGCGATGTCTTAAACGTTCAGGTACGCAAGCTCTCTCTCGGTCAGCGCATGAAAGCCGAGCTAGTCGCGGCCCTCATTCACAACCCCAAAATCCTCTTCCTCGACGAGCCTACGATCGGTTTAGACGTAGTTATGCAACAATCCATGCGTCAGTTTTTGAAAGAATACAACCAGGATAGTGATGGCTCTATTATTTTGACCAGCCACTACATGGATGATGTCAAAGAGCTGTGTAAACGGGTCATTATTATCGACGAGGGCAGTATCCTCTACGACGGACTCCTCTCCGACGTCATCGCTAAATTCAGTAAACACAAAATCATCGAAGTCATCACGCCCGCGGGTACTACCACCCACAAAGTCTTGCGCGCCAAAGTCGCTGAGAAAGCTGCCGACTTACTTAAAGACCCGAACGTGGTAGACATCAACATCAAAGAAGTAGAAATTGAAGATGTCATCCGTCAAGTCTTTGCGGGTAAATAATGCGCAAATATCTCTCCATTTTTACCATTACGCTCCAAGAGATTTTTACTTACCGACTCAACATGACCATGTGGCGAGTCCGCCAAGTTTTTGTCTTCTTAATTCCCTTCTTCATATGGAGAGCCGTCCTTGGTGGAGGCGGAGAGATCTATGGCTACGCCTTCCCAGCCATCATGACCTACCTTTTTGGCACCACGATTTTGCGTTCGCTCGTTATGGGGTCACGAACCATTGATCTTGGTTGGATGATCAATAGTGGCTACCTCACTATTCCGCTCATGCGCCCAGTCAACATTTTTAGCTTTTTCTTTATCCGCGATCTCGCTGACAAACTCTTCAATATGAGTTTTATATTGATCGAGATCCCCCTCATGCTCCTCATCTTTCACCCCCCGGTCTACCTCCAAACTAATCCTTTCATCATTTTATTGACACTAGGCATGGTCGCTTTAGCCATTTTGATTTACTTCTATATCAACGTCATCTTTGGCTCATTTGCTTTTTGGTCGCGCGATATTTGGGCGCCTCGCTTCCTCCTCATGGTTGTCATGGAGATCGCGACCGGCGCTATGTTCCCTCTCGATATGTTGCCCCAAGTTTGGCAAAAAGTCATGCTCTTTACTCCCTTCCCATATCTACTCTATGTGCCGCTCAAAATCTATTTGGGTGAGGGTCCCCAAGTCGTTACTCACTTGGCAATCGCTCTCGCCTGGGCGTTGTTACTCGCCTTCCTGGCAGGAAGGGTTTGGCAAAAAGGGATTAAATCATACGAAGCTGAAGGTCGCTAATCTATGCAACTACACCACCTTAAAGCCTATACTCGTGTTTGGCTCAAACTCACCGCGCAGCAATTTCAGAGTCAGGTAGCTAACGCGCGAGGAGCAGCCGTGCTCTTTATTTTTGGCAAACTTTTCCGCCTTGCTTCAGCATTGCTCCTCGTGTACGTAGTTGTAGGTAAAGCCAAATTGATCGCTGGATATTCACTAAACGAAGCAGTTTTCCTCCTCATGCTTTTTAATCTTACTGGCACGATCAGTCAACTATTCTTGCGCGGGGTGTATATGTTTAGGCAAAAAGTAGTGGACGGAACCTTTGATTTCTATTTACTCAATCCGCTGAGCGAATTGTTTTATAGCTTGTTTTCGTTCACCGATCCGCTCGACATCATCGTCACCACACCGTATATTATTTTTGTCTTTTGGGCCTGGGTGCAAGCCGGATATGCCATCACCTTGGCTAGCGTGATTGCTCTACTCGCTATCATTATTCTCTCTACCCTCATGGTGACCGCTTGGCACATTGTCATTATAGCCGTGGGAGTTAAATATCTCGAAGTCGATAATACGATTATGCTGTACCGCGATCTTGAACGAATGGGTGCTTTCCCCGTTGCGATCTATGGTAAGTTTGGTGAAAATCTCCTAACCTATGTTTTCCCCTTTGCACTGATGGCGACCATTCCAGCCCGAATCGTATTTGGGTTATTTAATCCGTGGTATCTCGTCGGGTTTGCCATCCTCGCGCTCATACAGCTCAAGCTAGCGCTGTGGTTCTGGCATCGTGCTCTCCTAACCTACAGCTCAGCGAGTAGTTAAGTTGCTATCGTGATTCGAATCATAGTAGTGTTTTCATGTTTTAAAACATAGTAACGCTATCTCGGGGTCGTGGTATACTAATGGGATGAATATACTCGAGGTAAAAAACCTTCACAAAACATTTAAAAAATCCGAGATCATCAAAGGGCTTAGTTTTGACATGGCAGAAGGGGAGATCTTGGGCATTCTTGGCCCCAACGGCGCGGGCAAAACCACCACGCTCCAAATGCTCCTGGGCATCCTCACTCCCTCAAGTGGGAGCATTAACATCTTCGGCAAAGATCTCTCTACCCACAAATCTGAGATTCTCGAAAATATGAATTTTTCATCTACCTATGTCGACCTGCCATGGCGACTGACCGTCAAAGAAAACCTGACTTGGTCAGCTTATCTCTACAACATAGCAGATCGTAAAAAACGTTTGAATCAAATTAAAGAGTTATTTCGCCTGGAAAAACAGTGGAATATGCCGATTGCCAGTCTCTCGGCCGGTCAAAAGACTAGAGTCAACCTCGCCCGCTCAATGATCAATTTCCCGAGCCTGCTTCTCCTTGATGAGCCAACCGCCAGTCTAGACCCTGAAGTCGCTGGCTATATCCGCGAATTCTTTGCCAATCAGCGAAAGGACTACAACAAAAGCATTATCCTAACTTCACATAACATGGCCGAGGTGGAAGGTCTCTGCGACAGAGTGATCATCTTAAAAGATGGGTTGATTGTAGGCAACGATACTCCGACCAATCTTGCCAAGAAAATCGAATATTCACATTTGCGTCTCCGGGTTACCAAAAACGCCCTGGAATTAGATAAACTAATTATCTTACGTAAACTAGAGTCAGGCATTGAAGATAAGCAGTATACGATAACGATCAAAGAAACCTTATTACCGCTTTTCTTGTACGAAATTACCAAGAAAAACGTGGGCTATACCGAGATCTCAATCGACAAACCCAACCTCGAAGACTATTTTATGAAAATAGCTAAATCCACCAGGGAGACACAAGTAAGAGGAGATATGTCATGAAACTTTATCGCATTTGGGGGATCTTCCTCCGTTACTATTACAACCTCATCCATACCTACGATCGGTTGTCCGATATGTTTTTTTGGCCTTTTATCGACTTGTTATTATGGGGGCTAACCAGCCGCTACATCGTCTCAACGGGGACAGGTAGTAATACAGTAGTATTAGCGCTACTAGGTGGTATCATTCTTTGGATTTTTCCCTGGCGTGGACAATATGAGATTACGGTTAGTTTACTCGAAGATTTATGGAACAGGAACCTAGTCAATCTCTTTGCTACCCCGATTCTGTTTTCAGAATGGGTGGTGACAGTTATGTTGGTCGGAGTATTTAAATCCACTATTTCTTTTGCTTTTGCCTCTATAATTGCTATTACTCTCTACGCAGCTAATATTTATACCTTCGGTATTTTGCTTCTACCATGGGCTGGGCTGCTTATTATGTTCGGTTGGGTATTTGGTTTCTTGATTGCCAGTCTCATCATGCGATACGGTACAAAAATTCAGACGATTGCATGGATGTCTATGGCCATCGTTTCTCCTTTTGCTGGGGTGTTTTACCCAATTTCCGTGCTCCCTGGTTGGGCTCAAAACGTCGCTCACTGGGTACCCGTTAGCTACGTTTTTGAAGCGATGCGGTCAATCATAAACGGGAATCCAGTTCCACTCTCCAATCTCTTTTGGCCATTAATCCTTTGTACGGTTTATCTTGGTATCGCCTTACTCATGCTGTACAACAGTTATCGTGCAATCCTCAAGCGCGGACTAATCTCGGTGGAGTAGTGATGAATAAATTAGTCTGTATTGTCGGACCCACGGCGACCGGTAAAACCAAAAAAGCCATCGAGCTATCCCGCGAGCAACCCAGTATTCTAGTCTCCGCCGATTCTCGTCAAGTGTATCGGGGTATGGATATCGTGACTGGCAAAGATCACCCCAAAGACCTCCAAATGTATGGTATCGATATTGTGAACCCTGACCAGCCTGTCTCGGTTGCTGTATGGTATGACTCTGTCATGCCACATATTAATCAAGCTTGGGACGAAGGTAAACAGGCAATTGTGGTTGGTGGCACCGGACTATACGTCAAAGTCATTACCACTGGCATTGCCAGCATGGAGGTTCCGATCGACCAATCATTGCGTGATGAACTATCTGAGCTCACCATCCCTCAGTTGCAAGCAAAACTGACAAGTCTCAATCAGCCCAAATTTGCATCCATGAACAACAGCGATCAAAATAATTCTCGCCGCTTAATTCGCGCCATTGAGATTTGCAAGGATCCGTTCTTTGTAAAGCGAAGAACGGATCTTAACGCCCCTGAATCAAATGTGATAGGCCTTAAATATTCTGTTGAATCGATACAACGGAATAAAATTGTCGAACGTGTTCACACTCGCCTCGAACAAGGGGCCATTCAAGAAACTGAGTCACTACTGAAAAAATATAACAAAAACCTCCAATCTATGTCGGCTATCGGCTACAAAAGCATCATTTCCTTTATTGAAAAAAAGTGTACTAAAGATGAAATGATCGAGAGCTGGATAGCCGGTGAGCTCGCCTACGCCAAGCGTCAATTGACCTGGTTTCGCAAACAGGATGTAATTTGGTATGATGTAGCCAAATAGGGGAGGATTCATGGAAACAAAAAAAATAGAAATATCACAAAAAACCATTATTTTCACCGTTGGGCTCATTCTTTCTCTCTGGTTCTTGTACCAAGTTCGCAGCATCATTATCTTGCTCTTTATTGCCTTTATCTTGATGACCGCTGTCAACCCACTAGTCAAAATAGCCTCCAGATTTAAGATTCCGACCATTTTGGTCATGCTCGTCGTCTACTTTGGTCTGATCACACTCATTTCTACCGTGATCGCCTCCCTCGTCCCGGCGGTAGTCCAGCAGACCAAAGATATCTCCCTTGCTCTCCCCACCTATATGCACAATCTCGAAGATGTTTTTAATACACAGCTTGACCCCAACGTCGCCGGCAGTTACTTGAGCTCTATCCCTTCCAACTTACTTAAAATTGCGGCCGGAGCATTTTCGAATATTATGAATGTCCTCGCCTTATTCTTCATGGCTTACTATCTCGTTCTGGAACGTCCCAAATTGCACAGGTATCTCCTGCGGCTTTTTGATAATGACAAAGATCAAGAGTCTCGCGCCGAAGCCTTGGTGCTCGCGGTCGAGAGACAAGTTGGCGGCTGGGTCCGGGGGGAGCTCGTCCTCATGCTGATCATTGGTGTCATGACCTACGTAAGTCTTATCTTGCTCGGCATCCCCTACGCACTACCACTCGCTGTGCTGGCAGGTATCCTCGAGGCAGTGCCAAACTTGGGACCCACCATTGCCGCCATCCCCGCGATCCTCATCGGTCTCACTGTTTCTCCCATTATAGGGCTAGGCGCTCTTATCGCCAGTATTGTGATTCAGCAGGTAGAGAGCAACTGGATAGTGCCAAAAGTTATGCAATCAGCAACAGGCACCGAGCCGCTCGTCACTATCGTTGTCCTCCTCATTGGTTTTACGCTCGGCGGGGTAGCCGGAGCCGTCCTCTCGATGCCTATTTATTTAACTATTCAAACCGTGGTCACGGCCATGGCAGCTAACAAAAAATAAAGGAGATCAGTATGGACTTCATGGCATGGCAAGGTGCACTCTATAGTGTTTGGACAAGAACCATCGGTTCTACTTTCAATTTTTTCCCGCAGTTGCTCGGGGCTATCTTTGTTGCTATCCTCGGCATCATCATCGGTAATTGGGTCAAAACTATGGCTATCCGCAGTTTGCAGATGATCAGGTTCGAAAAACTCATTCAGGATACAAAATTTAAAGCCTTTCTAATTAAAGCCGAAGTAACGCAAAGGGTCGAAGAAGTCATTGGTAACATTCTCAAATGGCTGATCGTTCTGACCTTCTTCATTGCCGCAACTAACATCATCGGCCTCTCAGCCGTCTCGAGCGTTTTAGGAGGAGTGCTTGGATATATCCCCAACGTTATCTCGGCCGTGATCGTGCTCGCAATCGGTGTTCTACTCGCGGGCATTGTGGAAGGGGTAGTCAAAGGGGCGCTCGCTAGTGTCGATCTCAAGACCGCACGACTCATGGGTAAAATAGCCAGCTATACCGTAGTTACCATTACCACGCTCGCTGCATTTTCGGAACTCAAAATAGCCGAGTCATTCATCAATATCCTCTTTATTGGCTTTGTAGCTATGCTCGCGCTCGGCTTTGGCCTGGCCATCGGCCTTGGGGCAAAAGATGTTATCGGCCAAGCTCTCTCTGACTGGTACAAAGAACTCAAGCACGACCTCAAAAAATAACGACGTCGTATGAATATTTGGCAAAGTGTAGTACTTGGGATAGTTGAGGGTTTAACCGAGTTTTTGCCGATTTCTTCCACGTTCCATTTGATTGTGACCTCACGTCTGTTGGGGCTCGGCTCCTCGGAGTTCGTCAAATTATTCGAAGTATTTATCCAAAGTGGTGCCATTTTTGCCCTTGTCTTTATCTATACCAAGACACTGCTCACCGACCGACAACTCCTGAGTCGCGTACTCTATGCCTTTGTTCCCACTGCGCTCGTGGGCGCACTGCTCTACAAAGTAATCAAAAGTATTTTTTTTGAATCCAACTGGCTGATGCTAATCGTCTTTGTCGGATTCGGCCTGATCTTCCTCTTACTTGAAAAATATCTCACTCAGCAAAAAATCGTGCTCACCAAAACCTGTTCCTCGATCTCTCCCAAGCATGCCTTACTGATCGGATTGGCCCAAGCGTGTTCCGTGGTACCCGGGGTCTCCCGCGCCGGGTCGGTGATTGTGGCTATGGTACTCATGGGCTACAAGCGAGACGAAGCTGCCAAATTTACGTTTCTCTTATCACTGCCCACTATTTTTGCCGCGTCGTTCCTTGACCTTTACCAGAATAGAATGCTCATCGCTAGTATGGGTAGTAGTACAACCCTCCTAATCGTTGGTTTTGTGACTTCGCTCGTAGTTGCCTACGCCGTCGTCAAATGGTTTACTGGATATTTAGCCAAGCACACTCTAGCTATCTTTGGCTGGTATCGGTTGGCCCTCGCTGGACTCTTAGTCTTGTTTAAGGTGTTACCTTGATCATCAGTGGATCAGAGAAAATCGAGATTAGTCGTCCACTAGCATCATAGAGTTCAGCTCTAATGATTTCCACTGCTCCAAGACCAGGATAGGTATAGGTCGCAAGCTCAGTGCGGCTGCTCGAGAGAGGAGTGGCAAACTCAAATCGCACGCGCAGTTTTTTGCCGAGGCTATCAGAACTGGGAGATTGTTCGCCGATCGTGACTCCAGGTGCAGCCACGATACTCATCGGCTCACTCACGTATGATAGTTCAACCATCCCTCGCTGTGCTCCGGCACCGTTTACGGCAAAGAGCTTACCCTCTCCGGAGGTGATTTTTTGCAGTCCTATCTGGGCAGCTCGCGCTACGTCGACGAGGAGGAGACTTCCTTCCCACTTAGCCTCGCGTTGGTTAATCACAACCCAAACCTGTCCAGTCCGAGCGCCTTCAGGTATTTTGACTTCCAGGACGCTATTGCTCCAGCGCACGATTGCTTCCTTGGGCGCTTGGGTATTACCGATGAATACTTGGCTACCCCACTGATAGTCGCCAAAATTAGATCCCAGCAGTATGACGGTGTCTCCAGTCTTGCCAAAGAACGTACTCACCCGGTCGATTCTTGGAGAAAGAGTGGGATAGTTGGCCGGGGGCTCAACCACTGGCTCCTCGAATGCTGCATTAGACCTATTCTCCGTATCTTGCTGCGTGAGGGAGACAGAGAGGGGCACGATCAACACCATAAACAGGACTGCGTTAAAGCCAATGATTTTTTTCCAGGTTAGCGTTCTCTGGATGCGCTCATAGATATTTTCGTTCATACCGCTTTAGCTCCTTTTACTGATGGTTATAACACGATCTTCGTGATTAAAGTTAATCGAGAATTCGTCAAATAGTCCTTTGCGACCCAGGATATACGTAGTCGCTGTAGACTCAGTAAACGTTGCCGGGAACTCAAAATCGGTATTGCCGATCTTGACCGTAATCTTATCAAGATAGGCAAACGCTGGCACACCGGAGAATCCTTGTAGAGTGATTCGCTTGGCACGGGAGAGATCGACACCAGTGTCTTGAGCAGCTTGGAGGGGGAGGGTTGAGACCACCGCACCTGAGTCAAGAAGAAAGGTGGTATCTACATACCCTGAAGTAGTCTTGAGTGGCATGGTCACCTTTGGCTCCTGCACAAACCCAAAACTCTCGTACAAGGTATTTTTGTATGGTACGGTGTACTCAAGTTTGCCAAAAGAATCGGTTACGGATACTTGATTTATTTTTGAGGTAAACATTCCTCGCACCAGGATAAATATTCCAAGTACTGCGGCAAAGGCAAATAATGACAAGACTTTGACAATCGCTTCTATCTTCACCGACTTGGGTGCATCGCTCCCACTGCTTTCTGTATGTTGATCAAAAGTTAAATAGGCCATCCTGCATTCTATGCTATCATAAACCCATGCAATTTACGCTAGAATCTATCATCGTAGCAGCTGCCGCTATGCTCGCTTTGGTGACAATTGTGATCTTATCACTCAAGGTCCGCCGCCTCACGCTGCACTACAACTCCCTCACCAAGGGTATTGACCCAAAAACACTGATGAACGCGTTGCAGGGAATCCAGCACACCCTCTCAGAGCACGAGCGCCAGCTTGGGGTCACCGGCAGCGAGCTCCACAAACTGCAGAGTGATGGTCTCGTGCACGTCCAAAAAGTCATGCTCAAACGCTTTAATCCCTTTGGCGATACGGGGGGAGACCAAAGCTTTATCCTCGCACTACTCGACGGGAACAAGGATGGAGTCGTCATCACTTCACTCCACAGTAGAGAAAATACTCGTTTTTATGTAAAATCAATAAATGGTGGGGTTGGTATTGACCATCCATTGTCAAAAGAAGAGGAACAAACTATTAATCGAAAGGGCAAATAAAATATGCAAAAACCATTCGTCAAAGCACTCGTTCTCTTTATTCTAGCATTTGGTCTCTCGGGAGGCGCCAGTTATGCCCTCACAAGCTATCTCTACGCTCCAGAGTCAGGCGGACCGCTGACTCCAGTCGCCACCCCCCCAATCGGCGGTGGACTAAGTATAGACCCTTCAGCTCCACGTACCTCAGAGTGTCCAATTAACGGGGTTATGTACACCTCAGCCGAGCAAAAGGTCTGGGAGAGCCGTCGCCCGCTTTTTGTCATGATCGAAAATACAACCGATGCTCGCCCCCAGTCGGGTCTTAATTCCGCCGATGTCATCTACGAAATGGTCGCAGAGGGTGGTATTAGCCGCTTTGGCGCGGTCTTCTACTGCGGAGTCGCCGCCAAAGACACGATTCTTGGCCCGGTCCGCTCGGCTCGTACCCACTTTATCAACGCAGCCTCCGAGTACAACTATCCGCTCTACACGCACGTAGGTGGCGCCAACTGTGGCTCTAGCGACCCCAAAACCTGTAACACGGACAAAAGAGTCCAAGCGCTTGAGCAAATTAACCAGTACAACTGGGGCGGAGCCAAAGGCAATGACTTGAACCAGTTTTCAATCGGCTTCCCCACCTTCTGGCGTGACTACGAGCGTCTTGGCCGCACCGTCGCCACCGAGCACACCATGTACACGAGCTCAGAAAAACTCTGGAAATATGCTTCGGCTACCCGTGGTTGGACCAACAAGTCCCCAGACGGCAAGAAGGAATGGAGCGATGACTACGTACCCTTCACCTTTAAAGATGATGTCAGCACCAAGGGTACCATCGCCAAGGTCTCCTTCGGTTTCTGGGAGAGCTACCATGACTTTGACGTAGTCTGGAACTATGACGCGGCCAGTAATGCCTATACGCGCGACAATGGTGGATCCGCTCACAAAGATTTAAACGATAACTCAACGATTACCGCCAAGGTCGTCGTCGTCCAGTTGGCCAAAGAGCTCGGTCCGCTCGACGAGCACAAACATATGCTCTACGAGATCATCGGTACGGGTAAAGGTATTATCTTCCAAGACGGCACGGCTACCGAGGCGACCTGGACCAAGAAAGATCGCGAAGCTCGCACGGTCTGGACAGATAGTAAAGGCAAGAAGATCGCCTTTAATCGCGGCAAGATTGTCTTCGAGGTGCTCCCTCTCGACAATGCAGTTGACTACTAAATAGCCAAGAGACCTACTCTGACTCAGTGTCAACACCAAATAGAAATGTCCGCTTTTCTGCAACATAGAAATGTCCTCTT
>CAYILS010000021.1:0-11735 GCA_964364325.1 uncultured Pseudomonadales bacterium | reverse complement strand
CAAGTGTCCTATTTTATCTTAGACACTTGTCTTAGTTTAAAGGGGACGGGTCATTAATTGGTTTAGTCGAAGAAAATATAGCGTATTTCCACAATGTCGGGGTATTACCAGAATTTCGAAGAAGAGGATACTTTACTTCCATAATTAACCACTTAATGAATACAGCTATAACAGTAAACATTACAAACGCATATGCACTCGTAGAACAAGATAGCAGCTCTTATCATGGTCTCATCAAATTGGGATACACTGTCGAAGACAAGTATCATCTATTTTCCACCATTTGATCTATATATACATTCCACATTATGTGATTTAATAAAGCTGTTATATAAATATTTTTGGAGAAAATGTATGCCCACAAAAAAGTCCAGTAAATCTAAAGCAAAAAAACCTTTAGTGAGTAAAAAAGCACAAGAAGAATTTAAAGTCGAAGGTAAAAAAGTAGTCAGCAAAATCAAAGCG
Organism: uncultured Pseudomonadales bacterium; assembly: GCA_964364325.1. Lineage (GTDB taxonomy): Bacteria > Patescibacteriota > Microgenomatia > UBA1400 > UBA12108 > CAJAUT01. Next base: position 11,270 of record CAYILS010000021.1, on the reverse strand, counting down.
CTCATCAAAGAAGGCAACGTCCGCAAAATCACGGTCAAAGACAGTAAGGGCAAAGTAATCTTGTCGCTCCCCGTAACGGCCGGCGTGATCGGCGCCATCCTCTTACCACCACTCATAGTCATAGGTGGCATTGCGGCGCTCCTCACCGAATGCACGATCACGGTCCAGCGCGAGAAATAGTTATTTGCCCTGAAAACCTAGAACGGAGGTGAATTCTCTCATGCTTAAAAAACTTCTCCAAAGATTAACTGCGCGTAAAGCAGTCAAAAAAGCTCCCGCTAAAAAAGTCAAACCTGTCACCGCGAAGTCCAAAGGACGTAGTGTGAAAAAGACTGTCAAGAAAGTAGTTAGCAAACCCGTTAAAAAGGTTGTGAAAAAAGTGACCAAAAAACCTGCCTCGCGCAAAAGCGGGCCCGTAAAGAAAGTAGTGAAAAAGACGGTCAAGAAAGTAACGAAAAAAGTTGCTAAAAAAAGAAAATAAAATAACTGGGTCGTGACTAGTCTAAACCTGCCTTTAGTCACGACCCTTTTCTTGTCCCTCCGTAGCTCGAAGAGCAAAGGGGGGTGGTAACTATTTCAACAGTCTAAGAAGTTTCCATCGAAGTCCATCTAGGAACACATAAAGTTTGTAGAGTAATGGCATGGCTACATAGTCCCAGGTCCCAATATATTCAACGTGTCGCGCACCGTAGCCCGATTTAAAGGTGTGAAATCCATACCATGGGTCTTTGGTATCTGGGTCAGGTCCAAGTGCTCCCCACATATCAAGATAACGTAGTTCCCACTTCTCCGCTAGTTTTATCGCTTCCCACATCACCAAGTTATTGGCCATCACCTCCCTGTGTTCGCGCGTGCTTGCACCATATGGATAGTAGAGCGTGTCACCAAATTTGAAGAGTACCCAGGTAGTGATTATTTGTCCTTCATATTTCGCAACCAATAAATGGGCAATCCCGGCCGAGTGGAGAGTGTCCCACATTTTTTGGTGGTAATCACGCGAGTGGGCATAAAAACCTTGTCTTTTAGTGGTCTCCTCGGTCAGCTGTAAATATCGCTCAAATGCTTTTTCGCTATTATCTAGCTCAACTGTTACACCTCGCTTCTCTGCCACCCTGATGTTGTATCTGGTTTTTTGTTTAAAACTCGCAAGCAGTTGTTCTTCACTCGGGGTCACATCCAACACAAAATTGTATTTGGTAAAGAGCGACCTTCCCACCACAAATCCCAATTTCCTAAAATCTAGAATCTCTCTCCTAGAATCTTGTTCTTCCACCTTCGGCTCCACCTTAATAAAAATGCAGTTATTTTCTCTAGCCACACGAGAGAGTAATTTTGTCATTTCCGCAGTTGGCATCTGACCTTTGGGGGCGTATCCCACATTCCACGGTGTGTGGGGAATCTTGTGGATCGTCATCTGCAGTCCGTCCTCCCGCACGACTTTGACTCCGGTCTTCTCCCGGAATTCTCCCCACTCCCAGCTCTGCAAAGGGTGATTGACCTGCTTATTCCAGTCTTTAGAGTTTTCCATACACCTATTCTAGCCTATCTGTTTAAAAGTTCTTCCACGCTCATATTCCCCGACAAAAAATCATCCAGAGTGTCATCGTTCAGCGCGTCGATACGAATCCCCGACTTTTTCGTTTTGAGGTCGGCTCCATGTTCCCTCCAAAACTTCGCATCATCTTTACTCGTCATCCCAACAGAACCTGTCCCAAGCGAAGCCGCAGGCGGAGTGGGATACTCAAACAATTTCGGATCTATCTCATCAATAAATCGTGATCGATTTTGGGCGCTGGTATTACCCCACACCACTCGCTGCTTAGCCCAGGACAAATACAACTTATACTTGGCCCGGGTAATCCCTACGTACGCTAGTCTGCGCTCCTCTTCCATCTCCTCTAGTTCCATCAGTGAACGCGAGTGGGGGAAGAGTCCTTCTTCCATCCCTATCAGGAATACAACGGGGAACTCGAGCCCCTTGGCCGCGTGCAGGGTCATTAGGGTCACGGCATCACGCTTGTCACCCTTACCCAGTTTTTCTCCTTCGTAGTATTCTGCCTGTACGAGCGCCACATTTTCCAAAAACTCGGCTAGGTTATCAAATTCTGCTGCGACTGACTGCAGTTCTTTAATATTCTCAATTCGTCCTAGCTCTTCCTCGATCTCTTCGTCAAATTGCTGCAAGTATTGCGATTTCTCGATCACTTGCTCCAGTAGTTCCGCCGGGGTCGCGGCCGCTGTGTCCATTTCGTGGGGCAAATTTTGCACTTGCGCCAGCTTGCGTTTACCCAGTTTTTCCACTCGTTTCAGACTAATCCCGTCATCTGGATTGAGCACGACCCGAAGGTACGACAAAAGATCTTTGATTTCTTTGCGCTCATAGAACTTAGTTCCGCCAAACAGGACATAGGGTATCCCGTTGCGGATAAAGGCCTCTTCAATACTGCGCGACTGGGCATTGGTACGGTAGAGCAGGGCAATCTCATTCCACTCATGGGTGATATGGAGCTTGGTAATCTCAGCCACAATACTACTTGCCTCGGCTGCTCCACTATATGCCTCAATCATCGTGATCTTTTCCCCCGCGCCTTCTTCAGTCCAGAGGGAGAGGATGGGGTGGTTTTTGTTGTGGCCAATCACGTTGTAGGCCGCATCAAGGATAGTTTGGGTTGATCGGTAGTTGCGCGACAATTGTAACTCCGTCAGATTAGGGTATTCTTTTTTCAGTTTGGCCATATTGCGATAGTCAGCGCCCCTCCAGCGATAAATCGATTGAGATGCATCGCCCACTACCGTCAGTTGTTTGTATTTGCGAGCGAGGAGTGTCGTAAAGAGGTACTGCGCCGTGTTGGTATCTTGGTACTCATCCACAAAAATGTACTTAAACTGCTCTTGGTAGTGATCCAAAATCGAGGGTTGTTCTTGTAACAGTCGCACAGTTAGGTTGAGTAAGTCGTCAAAGTCTACAGCTCCGTATGCTTTAAGCTGTTTTTGATATTTGACGTAGATCTCAGCCACTACTTCCTGGAATGGTCCGTGCGCCATAGACAGATACTGCTCTGACGTCACCATCTCCTGCTTGGCGCTCGAGATCGCGGCCATCACCGACCGCGCCTTAAACCGCTTGGGATCTATCTGCATAGACAAGCCAATTTCTTTCACGAGTGACTCTTGATCAGAATCATCATAAATGACGAAGTCGGGACTCAATCCGGCAGCCGTTGCGTTCCTGCGCAAAATGCGCGCCGACATCGAGTGAAAAGTTCCCACGTTGGGCACCTTGGTGCCCACGACCGTCGCAAGGCGCTCTTTCATTTCTCCCGCGGCCTTGTTCGTAAACGTCACCATCAGGAGCTCCTGGGGAGCGATAACCTTGCCGTGGATCAAGTAGGCGGCCTTATAGGTGAGCGTCTTGGTTTTACCGCTTCCTGCCCCAGCCATGATCAAGAGGGGGGATCCGATATGCTTTACTGCCGCCTTTTGTTCGTCATTGAGTTCATCGAGGTATTCAAATGCCATGCCATCCATAATACCCTAAATAACTACTCTGAGGTATACTCACTTTATGACTTTTTTAGCCATCGCCAACTTCAAGTCCAACAAAACAGCTGAGGAGGTAACCACCTGGCTCAAGGCGGTTACGCCCACGCCCAACATGGTCGTCGCCCCCAGTTTCCCGCACTTGTCACTGTGTCACTGTGTCACTGCTGCCCAAGATGTCTCGCCCTTCCCCCCCGGCTCCTACACTGGAGCAGTGAGCGCCAAGGTGCTCAAAGAACTAGGGGTTAGCTACTGCATCGTGGGTCACTCAGAGCGCCGTCGCTACTTTCACGAAACAGCCACTGATGTCGCCGCCAAAGTGAGAGAGCTCGTCGAGGTGGACATCACCCCACTCATTTGCATGGAACAGGAGCAGATTACCTCTCAATTCGCCGTCCTCGACGCGGATCTGTACGACAAATGCTATTTTTGCTTCGAACCCTCAGGAGACATTGGTGGCACAGTCGCAGCCGGGGATGAAGAAATCCTTATAGCCAAAAAACAAATCGAATATTTCGTCAAAGATGCTCGCTTTATCTATGGTGGCTCGGTCAATCGAGATAACGCCGCTCAGCTACTCAAGCTCCGGCTCAGCGGATTTCTGATCGCGACGGCGAGTCTTGACCCTGACAACTATCAAGACGTTCTAGGAATAGTTTCCCATGCAGCCTAGTTTTAAAGAAATCATCATCGCCGCTGTAATTGCGATGCTAGCTGGTTTTGGTATTTGGTACCTCAAAAATAGCAGCGCAACAAATTTTGTCTCCGGAGTGGTCGCCAACCCAGCCGACGTTCTCAAAAACGACAATGGTCGAACCAATGTACTCTTGCTTGGTATGGGAGGGGAAGGCCATTCGGGAGGTGATTTGACCGACAGTATTCTCCTGGCTTCATTTAACCTGAGTGAAGGTACAGTTAAACTAACCTCAGTTCCTCGGGACATTTGGGTAGCTGACGAGCAAGCTAAAATCAACTCTCTCTATCATTATGGTAACGAAGCAGAAGAGGGGACTGGTCTTGCCAAAGCAAAACATGCCATCGGCACATTCTTTGGCATCCCCATCCACTACGCCCTCGCACTTGATTTCCAGGGTTTTGTCAAAGCTATTGATGCAATCGGGGGTATCGATGTGGAGGTGAGTCGAACATTCGACGATTACAAGTACCCGATTCCCGGCAAAGAAACAGTCGAGCCCGAAAGTGATCGCTACGAACACGTTCACTTTGAGCAGGGTACACAGCACATGGATGGCACTACCGCGCTCAAATTTGCCCGTTCACGTCACGCACTAGGAGAGGAGGGAACCGATTTTGCCAGGGGACTGCGTCAAGAAAAAATTATTCTTGCCTTCCGCAACAAGCTTTTCTCCGCTGGCACTATTTTTGACGCTGACAAACTAGGCAACCTCAAAAACAGCATCAGTACTTCAATTAACACCGACATCACCAGCACTGAACAAGGAGGTTTTACTAAGTTATTCTTGTCCGTCGGGAGCAAGGATAATATCTCCAGCTTCTCTTTGATCGAGCAGTTCAAGAATCCGCCCATTAGTAAAAACTATGGTGGCCAGTGGGTATTAGTGCCTAAAAATACCATAGAAGAATTACATCAGTATGTGGCAAAAACACTTCAAACCCACTAAATGGATCTCCTTTCTTAGATCAAATAAACTGCTTCTGTGCGTGTTGGTCATCGCAGCCACGACGCGCATGGTAAACCTGAGTCACCCGACAGACTATATTTTTGACGAAGTGTACCACGCCTTTACCGCCCGCGAATACATCAGGGGCAATATCGATGCCTGGGAGTGGTGGACCACTCCCCCAGAAGGAGTGGCCTACGAGTGGACCCACCCACCAGTCGCCAAGTATGGCATGGTAGCTGGGATCAAGCTCTTTGGAGATAATAGTTTTGGGTGGCGGATCGGCTCAGCGATCTCAGGAATACTAAGTATTTTAGGTCTCTATCTACTGACACACGCGCTGACCAAAAATAAACGCCTCTCGCTCATTGCTGCGCTTCTGGTGAGCCTCGAAGGTCTGCACATCTCTCAGTCTCGAATCGCCATGAATGATATGTATATGCTCAATTTCTACATTTGGTCGCTCTGCGTAGCTGTTAAATCTCGCTGGAAAGTAGCTGCCATTCTGTATGGTCTGGCTCTAGCTAGCAAGTGGAGTGCGCTCTACGGTATTGTCCCCCTGGCTTTCATTTATCTCCACCAGAACAAGATATCGCTCAAATCGATTCTTTTACCCCTGCGTCTTCTCCTGATTGCTATCAGCGTCTACGTCTTATCTTTTACTCCCTTTATCCTAACTGGACATAGTTGGGCTCAGTGGTGGGAGTTACACCGTCAGATGTGGTACTACCATACGCACCTCGTCGCAACTCACGGCTACCAGTCCACTCCACTCCAGTGGGTTTTTGACGCACGACCAGTCTGGTACTGGGTCAAGTATAGTGAGGGCAGCCTCTCCAATATCTATGCTCTGGGCAACCCACTCGTGTTGTGGCTTGGGCTGGTCGCCCTCATTACCCAAATCAAAAAAATAGTTGTGTACCCCTCCTCACTTTTTTACCTCCTTGCCATCATCTTCACGCTCCCGTGGATCATCTCTCCCCGCATTATGTTCTTTTATCACTACCTCCCCAGCGCGACGTTCTTATGTATCATCCTCGCCACCTGGGTTGTCAATCAATCCAAAAAATATCTACTTCTCATCTTACTTCTATCTTCTATCTCCTTGCTCCTAATATCCCCCTTGCTCTACGGCTTTGCCACGCCATCGGCTTATTGGGATATGGTTTTTCGCCTAGTACCTAGCTGGAAATAGTGTTTCGACCATTGCTCAATATCTTCCCAGAATAGGAGCACGATAAATATGCCTAGTTGTGCAGACGCCAGCCAAGGGATAGCGCTCGTTATCCACTGTTCGACCGCAATATTTTTGAGCGGATTAGTGACTGGTTCATAGTACGAGTAGGGCAAGTACAAGTTGAGGCTATAGACCACAGTGATAATACTCGCTACGACCACCAGTGCTTTTTGTTTTTTAATTCCCACATACGCTATCAAATACGCAAACATCGGGAAGAGATAGCGCTCGTGGACTCTAGTGGGAAACAAAAAAAAGATCAAGCACGACAACGCAAATAACAAGTACATATTCTTTGCCTCCACCAGCCCTTTTCTATTTTTAATGAAGAGCATGGCAAAAACCGCAGCCATAATCCCCGCCCCCCATGCAAAATAGGTCGCTCCCCACAGTCGCGTACTGTCCGGAGTCCACATCCCCACGTACGACCAAAGGTTAAACGCATAGAGCGAAGTATAGGGATACGAAACACCCATTTTTTGTGTCAGCGAGAGGAGTCCCATGATCGGGTTTTGTGGGAAAAAGGGCCAGTACAACAAGAGTATCACCAGGCCACTCATCAACCCAGATACCACCAGCATGCGCCATCCATATTTGACCAAAGTAGCCAAACCTAGGATGGGCACTATCGCTATCGCTTGTGGTTTAATGAGGAGCGCTACCGCAGTCAGCAACCAGCTCCAGTAGGGGTTTTTCTTTTCCACTAGGCAATAAGTAGACGCAAACATCGCGAGGGTCAGGATGCCATCTACTTGTCCCCAAATAGATCCATCAAAGAGCACTACTGGATTTAATACGTAAAAAAAGTAGGCAAAACTCGCCCACTTGTGGCTCACTTTTCGCACCACCAGGTAGATCAAGTATCCAGTGAGCATATCGGCAATGATCACCGGGATTTTGATCGCGAGGGGTTGGATCCATCCTATTTTGCCCACTAGCCAGAGCCAGTACAAAAATCCTGGGGTGTACTGCGTCCAAATATCGTCTGAGTAAAAATGGGCAAACCCCACACTACTTAATCGCTCAGCCCACGCCAGCCACGCGCCCATATCAACCTGGAAACTAGGCATCATCGCCAAGCCTAGTTTGATCAAAAAGACGACCAGTACCATGCGCAGCAACTGTTTCATGGATTGTTCTCGCGCTTACTAGGCTTAGAAAATAGCTGCTTGAGGCTCAAGTACGTGATCGCCACCAAACCTACGTTTCTTAGCAGGAGGAGATAGAAGATCCAGTGGCTTTCATTTTGGCGGTAAAAGTTTTCCACAAACAGCGTGTAGTAAAGCGGAAACACCAATTGATTCAGGAGGAGTACCCCGAGTGTCAAAACCCAACTTAGCTTGGTTGGTTTGGTGAGAGGGAGAAAGGCGGCGTACCACCAGAGATATTGCGGGTTCAAATTCTTCGACACAGCCAGGAAAACCAGCAGCAACGAGAGTACCACCGACCAGTTAAATTGCTTAATGAGATCCTTCCGTTTCCAGACCAAGTAATAGAATAGAGCCACGGGCACGATCCACAAGCGATTGAGTAGTTCTGCGGGACCCGCTACCGCCCATATCCCGTTGCCCGGCAGGATAGCGGGTGGCACTCCACTCCGTAGTAATGACCAGCCAGTTATCCAGCTCCCTGGTATACTCTCGATACTAATCAGTTTTTGGCTATGAAATGCGAGGGCTGCACTTACTTGCTCCATATCTCCCCCCATCGCCACAAAGATGATCACGGGTAGTAGTAGTGCCTCCCCAAATCCGATCAAGAAACGCACCATTTCTCGCCAGTTGCGCTGGGCCATCAAAATGAGCAGCATATAAGGCACCACAATCACGGGGAATACTTTAGTCGCCGTAGCTAGTCCCCAAAAGAATCCAGAGAGTGGATAGTTGCGCTTGATAAATGCCACCCCACCAAAGAGCATAAGCAGGGTCACAAGGCCGTCAAATCGAAACAAGAGGATCGGCCCCAAAGCGAGCAGGCAGGTCCAAAAAATGGCCTTGTCACGATAAAAAAACCAATGTCCCGCCAGTACCACCATATTGACGAGCATCGCCGCCGGCAAGTAGTTGGCGTAAGCGAGAGAGCCAACAGGCACTAGCGCAGCGGGTATAAATAAATAGAGCAAAGCACTGGGGAGTACTTCGTTGCCCGTGAGACCCGCAAATGAATGATTGTGCACAAGCCAGTAGTTGATTCTTTCCCAAAAAACCCAAATATCTACCTGTAAATGCGCGTTCCAGGTGGGTTGTAATCCTTGCCACCACAGCCATCCAGCTGTGAGTATCGTCAGTACCCAGTTCATTAGATGAGTAACAGCCCTAGTGCGCCGGCAATCAGCAGGAGCAGTCCGACTCCGACTGTTCCGACGGTCACTTCAAATACGCCAGCCACCGGTAGAGCAGTCGGTGCGGCTGATGGAGGGACGATCACAATGCCACTAGCATTAATGTTGACGCTGCAACTGTCTCGCTGACCGTTGGTCGAGGACACCTCAGCTGTGTTGGCCACTGCGGTTGTCCCAGTCACACTGACTTTAGCGCGGAATGACCTTTGTGCTTCACTGCTTGGTGAGAGAGTCCCGATCGTACAGGTGACGATGCGGGTGCTTGAGTCATAGGTACAGCCAGAGTCTCCGTCAACATAGGTCAAGTTGGTCGAGAGCTTGTCCGTGATCGTAGTATCAGGTACGCTGTTGCCACCCGTATTCTTCGCCGTCACGTTGTAGAGAATAGTCTGTCCGTTCTGGAGGGTATTGGTATCCACAATTTCTTGTTCCATGTAGTAGAAGCCAGCGCGGTTGCGACCATCATCCAGGTATATCCGCTTGGCTACACAATCGAGTGCAGCCGAAGGTGTCGAAGGTGAGGGACTAGGTGAGGGGCTCGGACTAACAGACGGGCTCGGACTTGGGCTGACAGACGAGCTCGGACTTGGGCTAGGTGATCCAGATGGACACGCCACCACAAAGCTCTGCGAACAAACCGATGCTGTCTCCACCACCAGAACCGGAGCTTTGACCGCTGAGGCCAGGGGAGTGCTCGCTGGTTTGGGAGTGGGTAGGGTAGCCACTTTAGTTGGTTTGCGTACGAGGTAAACTATTCCGACTGCCAGGATAATCGTTGCAAATATCCCGAGGCCGATCATCAGTGATTTCTTTAGTTGCGTGGTCATTGTGTTGCTCCTGTCCATAGTGGGTCACAAGTGAGGACTCCATTGAGTGTTGCACATGCTTGGCACTCCACCTTGTACGAACCACAAGCGGCGATATTGAGTTCAGCTGTCGTGGTTGTTTTGTTGGTCAGAGCTGCCACTGCACCAGAGTTAATGCTATAGCGGAATTTGTATGAGAGGGTGCCGGCAGAAGGGGGGGTAACCGTCCCTGCGCAAGTGAAGGTGAGCTTGTCACCAATCTCAGGTACAGCTGTGGGTGTATGGGTCAGGCCGGTACAGGCCATGGTGGGGGCGAGTGGTGATGGCGAAGGGCTAGGTGATGGATTCTCGGTTATCGTGGTAGTCTTTGCTGTCCCACCTGTTCCACTACAGTTCTTGCCGCTGATTCTACTAGCGAAAGATAATGGTTGAGTATTTCCACAAAGAGTTTTACAGATAACATCCACTTGTTGAGAGCCACAGGCAGAAGGGTCATCAATGGTCACTGCTTTATTAGGGTCTGCAACTTCGGCTACAACATTGTCTTCGCAAGCCACACCAGACTGGCCACCCCCCGCACATTTGACATTCTGGATTATGCATCCTGCTCCCGCAAGCTCAGGAGTAAGCGTGCAAGTTCCATTTTTACATGGATTGAGAGGATTGTCTTTTGCGGCCTGGTCACCCTTTTTTAGGCCATCAAACAGAGTGCCACACAAACCTTTAAGTTGAGTGTTAACACTAGCTACACAAACTCCACCAGTACAAACACCTGAACTATTGTCACAAACAGTCCCTTCAGCAAGTCCATTACAACTACCACCTAACTTAACTACATTCTGAGCAATATTCGTTTCATCATTTGTCAGTTGCCGATCCGCCGTAGTATAGACCGCATTATATACAGCAGCAACAGGAGAATCTTGAATTGCCTGATCTACAGCTGTATTTTTTTCTTCTTGAGTATCGTAATCTGGATCTTTAGTCGGGTTGAATACAATATTTTTAATTTTATCCTCCAAAACAGGTTGTTTATCTATGGCTGCAGCAGTCCCCAAGTAACACGCTTCAATATCCCCGCCTTTGCCAGCACAACCCGTAACAACGGCTATCTTAATTTGTTCAGCCCTATATCTGTTATACCCCCACAACCCTCCACCAACTCCTAGTACCAATAGCATGATCCCTATCATTGCCCCGACCATTTTGCTTTTCATACTCTTAGGCTTTGGGGTTTCAGATATCGGGGCACTCGGCATCGCATCCATGGGTACTGAAGTACCCAGTGAGCTAGGCTCTGGTTGAGATGGCATAGTTGGAGCTGCTGCAAAAGCGAGGGGAGTGTCATCTCCCATGGTGGGAGGAGCCATAGGTGGAACTGGAGCTACAACAGGTGCGGGCGTGGGTTCGGGGTCTGGTGTTGGAGGAGTGGGTGGATTAAGCGGAGGCAACGATGCGACTTGGCTTTGTGGCGCACTCGTGTCGGGGACGGGTTGAGTTGGTGTACCAAGCGCTGCATCGACCATGGCCTGTGGATCAGTTATATTGGTTGTGTCAGGCATAAAAACATCCTCTAAAGCAAACACTTAAAGTGCTCACTACAATAGTCTCAAATATATTGTGAATCGTCAATCATTTTGGTCAAATCAGTAACAGCCCTAGTGCGCCGGCAATCAGCAGGAGCAGTCCGACTCCGACTGTTC
>CAYILS010000020.1:0-11921 GCA_964364325.1 uncultured Pseudomonadales bacterium | reverse complement strand
AGGGCACAACGTGTCCCATGCCAAAAACCGCACCCAGAGGATCCGCAAGCCCAATCTCCACTCCCACCGGATGCAGATGGGTGAGTCTAAACTTCGTCTGAAACTGTGTACTAAATGCCTACGGAGCGTCAAAGCTGCGTCCGCACCTAGTGTGCCGGTTGTAGCTGCGTAATAATATGGCTCTAAGCGCAAGACATCTTGAAGGTCCTCCATCTCAAGCCATACTCGATGCTTATGCAAAAGGTGCTTCTTTGGTGAGCAATAATAAAATTGACCTTCCGAAATTTGTTACAGACCAGGAAGCTATTGATAAAGCTCGGGAACTAGCGGAGGCAAAAGAGTTAGCAGTTGCTGGATTACTTCCAAAGTAAAAATAAAGATTTTTCCGCTATACTAGTGTCATGCCCAAACTAACCACTTTGCTGGTGACTATCCCGCGCGAAACCGAAGTAACGGCCGAGTCAGCGGCGACATTCCTCTCCACCTTTCCCGCCATGCTGCACAAATCCCTCTTTGACATCTGGATTAAAGGGGAGCAGAAGCCGGTGATCGCCCTAGAGGTGGCCGTGTGGGAGCAAAAGATCCGCTTCCTCATCACCTGTAGCTCTCACCTGAGCCAGTTTATTATCTCCCAGGTGCAGTCGACGTATCCGCTGTGTGTGATTGTGCCGATTGATGACCCCCTTGCTCAGTTTGGTGCCAAACTCAGTGTGGGAGAGCTAAAGCTCAGACTCGCTAGCTACTACCCACTTAAAACCTGGGCGGACTTCCGCGATACTGACCCCATCAACTCGTATCTCTCGGTCATGTCCAAAGCCGAGGTCGGGGAAGTGATCTGGATGCAATGGGTGATCGCCAGTGCCCCCCACGACTGGCAGAACGCTGGGAGGGCGGCACTGGATAATGGTCGCTACATGGGCAGTACCAAGACTCAGAACGGCTACCAGGAGAAGCGAGGGACCCTGCCCAATGCGCGGGTAATCGAGGAAAAAATCGGGCAATCGGGATTTGCCGTCACGGCCAGAATCGGCGTGACCAATCCAGGACGTCTAGGGGAGATGGGTGCCGTCTTTGGGGTGTTTGCCAACCCGATGGGCAATAGCTGGGGACTCTCGCGGCCACTGTTTGCAAATAAAGCGGAAAAAGCACTCCTAGAGCGTAAGCCCAGTGGGAAGCGGGTGGTGTCGGTCACGGAGCTCGCGACGGTGTGGCACCTACCCAGCGACAAGGTGCGCATCCCCATGATCCTCTGGGGTCAGAATGTGTTTAGTGAGCCGCCGGAGAACTTGCCGGTTGCCGAGGGGGCAACAGATGAAGAGAAGCAACGTATTAACTTTTTTGGCAGAGCAGTGTTTAAAAATCGTGATTTGATCTTTGGTATCAAGGATGTCGATAGGCGTCGTCACCTCTGGGCGATCGGGAAAACAGGGACGGGTAAATCGACGCTGATCGCCAACATGGCGATCGATGACATGAAAAAGGGGCGAGGGGTGGCGATCATCGATCCCCACGGTGATCTCTCTGATATCATCCTCAACTATGTGCCAGCCAGCCGGATGAATGATGTCGTCTACTTTAATCCGATTGACCGTGATCGGCCGGTGCGGCTCAATATCCTCGAGGTCAAAAATCCCGCGCAGCGTGAGCTGATTGTGTCAGGGATCGTGGCCATTTTTAATAAGCTCTATGGCCACTCGTGGGGTCCACGACTCGAGTATATTTTGCGAAATACTTTGCTCGCTCTGTCTGAGATCCCCAATATGACCTTGGTGGAGGTACCGCGTCTCTTGACCGATCGCGAGTTTCGTCACAACGCCATGACCAAGGTGAATGACCCGGTGATCAAGCGCTACTTTGAGAACGAGTTTGACAAGATGCCGGAGAAAATGCTGCAAGAGTCGATCAGCCCTATCCTTAACAAAGTGGGGCAGTTTATCAGCTCACCGCTCATCCGCGCCATTATCGAGCGACCGCAAAGCAGTATTGATATGGAAGAGATTATGAATAGTGGGAAGATCTTGATCGCCAACCTCTCTCAGGGCAAGTTGGGTGAGGATAATGCCGCGCTGATTGGAGCGATGCTGATTACCAAGTTCCAGCTGGCCGCCATGAACAGGGTAGACCAGAGTGAGAGTGAGCGTAGGGACTTTTACCTGTATGTCGATGAGTTCCAGAACTTTGCCACCGAATCGTTTATCAAAATCCTCTCCGAGGCGCGTAAGTACAAACTGAACTTAACCTTGGCTAACCAGTACATGGCCCAGATTCCCCTGGAAGTGCAGAAGGCGATATTGGGCAATGCGGGGTCGATCATTTCATTTACCATTGGGGCCGATGATGCGCGGATTATTATGAAAGAATTTGGCGACGTCTTTACCGATAAAGACCTAGTCAACCTAGAGAACTACCAGATTGCGGTGCGGCTGATGGTGGATGCAATGTCTGGACGAGCGTTTGTGGCGAGGACGCTCCCGCTGCCGGCAAGTAGGAATGAGAATAGGGATAAAGTGATACGGGTGTCTCGGGAGCGGTGGGGGAGATAGGTTATTTAGGTAAAAAATTACACGAGAAATTATGGTCATGGGTGTCTGTAATGGTGATGCTTACGATATGGCCAAATACTGTAGACGCAGTAGCGGGTGGTGTGAGGCTCGGCAGGGGTCTCGCCGTCATACCTTGTCTTTTACATGCGTAGGAGCCTTCGTCTTTAAACGGGTTGTCAGATGTATGAGGACTTAATAGGTGTGTACAGAACGCGCATTTTATATTGCCCTCTATTCGTGTCATTTTGATATTTTATACCCTATAGTCAAAAAGGAGAAGGATGTTATAATTAAATATGACAAACTCAGTAGAGGAAACGGGATATCCAGAAGATGGTGCCTTAGCGGAGATTCGGGCGTCGTTTCAACAAGGAAGTCCGGGTAGAGCACGGGCTGATGCCGCCGCCGGAAGAACAAATGCTTATACTCTTCAGCAAGAGGAAAAGGCTCGACTTGCCGGTGTGGTTGAGAGGCAACGAGTCGAGGGTAAAATACTCCAGGAACAACGTGCCGAAGCCGAGAGGGTTAGAGCAGTAGAGGAGATCATGGGTAGGGTTCGAGCTGGGTCGTTGACAACTCGCGAGATGGTCGCACTACGCAAACTTCCGGCGTCAGAGGTAGCTTCTTATATCGAACAGTTAGTGGCAGAGGTGCGGAAGAAAGACGTCGGAACTCTTGGTTAGTGATTAGAGGTAATATTTACTAAAATCGCGGTGGGAGATGGGTTTTGGCTTGCCGGCGATTTTGAGCGTAATTTCGGGTAGGACAGATTCGATCGTTATGCGCAACTCGCCCTTTTTACTCGGGACCAGGCTCCAGACGGTAGGCCAAGGAGACAACGATCTTAGTAGATCGTTAATAACGAATAACCAACTATCAACCTGCCTCGCCGGCAGGCGGGTAATCAAACCAGAGGATTCTATTTTGCTGAGTCGTAATTTAAGTAATTGATTACTGGTTTCATCTTGAGAAATCGGTTGATTTTGTAAGAGCTTGGAGAGAGCCGACCATTCGATGTAGCCGGAGTCGCGGGTTAGACGGCGGGTGAAGGTCAGTTTAGCAGTAGACGCAGTAATGGCAGTGGAAGCAGTAGGAGTAAAGTTGTTTTGGATAGCGTTTAGGAACAACTGGGCACCGAGGGCGAAGAGGCGGGAGGTGAGGGTAGGGGTGGTGTCGTCTGCTTTGATTGGCTCGGCAATTTGAGAGATGATCGCGCCGTCGTCGATTGTGGGGGCGATGCGAAACAGAGTGATGCCCGTCTCTCTATCACCCAGGGCGATGGCGTATTGGACGGGCGATACGTTCCTGTACTGGGGGAGGAGGGAGGGGTGGAGGTTATAAAGGTTGCCGGCAAATTTTTCGATGATTGCTTGGGGGATAAGATGGTCAAAACTGGCACAAAGGCCTAGAGTATCTCCTGTGATCAGATTGTGGTCAAAATCTGGATAGTAGGCAACTTTTAGAGTATGCTCTTTTGCTAGTTTTTCGACCGGAGAGGGGTCGGTGTGCTGGTCGGTGACGATACGTATATCAGTTAATCCGTCTGCCCGTAAATCCGACTTTAGTAGAGCTTGTAGGACGATGGCGGAATACTGGTCGGAGCCAAAAAAGATGAGTGAAAACTGTTTCATGCCAGTAAGTATACAGTAAGGTTAGCGGAGTTGAGAGTGTGCTTTGCCCTCGGTGATTTGAGTTGTTAGCGCATTCAATCTTTCTATAAGGACATCGATAGGGCTGGGTGTAGAGGCAATCCCTGACTCTATTGCTTCATCTAGTGCTCTAAGTGTTGTGATAAACTCCTCGCGCTGAGTGTCTAGTTCAGTAAGCCGGTGAGAAATAACTAGTGCATGTTTATACCCTGCTTGGTCAATACCTGTGTATGTACGCTGAGCGGCATGCTCGCCTATGCCTAGTAGGGCAGCTTCTCCAATTAGATATGATTGGCCAAGATGATTGGTTTCGCCGGTCATAACTCTAGTGATATGACTCCTTCACCAATCTCAGGGGCAGATTTGAGGTTATAACGTAGGGGGACGCTAAGTTGATCTAACTCTTGTACACCAACTATGCCAGTGACGAGAATCCCGCAGGACGCTAGAACTGCGCAGATATCGTTTGCGCTAGCATCAGGCGAAATTTCTAGTGAATGTACTGTACCATCTCCTTCGCAGATTGGTGTAACTCTGTCGTGAGCATTGCGAATTTCTCCTGCGGTGAATGAGATTGCACCAGGTAGAGCGAGTGGAGCACCTTCTGCGTATATAAGTTTGTTTAACATATATTTATAGGTTCTGTTGTTCGTTTCGAGGACTATGGGATATATTTTATCATATCTGTCTAGTCGCTTCTCATCAGTCCCGCTGCGGCGGGAGACGAACGGTGCTGGGTGCACATGCAAACTGCATGTACGATTCGAGGCTATCTCGAATATACCAGCAGACGCACGAGGTGCATCCAGCAAGAACACCGAAGTGTTCTAGTTGAATGCTCCAAAACAGAGGAGTGGTGTCGTGATAAAAATTACCACTCCTCTGACTATTACGCGGAGTTTTCTTCTGTCGTATGAGACGACTTTGAATGTCAGCGGGAGAAATCCACTGTTGCTGATGGTGTGCCTACTTGGTCCGATCGATGAGCTCTACCCAGAGATCATATGCCGTACCAGCTTGGCCATCGTGCATGTTCCACACACTTTCCTTGAGGGGATGATGTGCGAAGCGGTCGATGAACAAGGCTCTATTGCCCAGAGTTTGGGGTAGACCTTGGTTCACCATCTTGCGACAACCTGCATCAGCTGATGCATTGATGTCGGCTCTTGACGGGCGAGTGGCGGGATCGGGGTAATAGTAATTCCATGTTGTTGGAATAAACTGAATAAAACCCATGGCTCCAGCTGAATTCTCCGTGGTGTGATTGGTAAAGTTCGGAGATTCCGTCCACGCGATCGCGAGCACTAAGCGATAGTCGCAACCATGTTTCTGGTCGGCCGCAACTGTCGCATCCCAAATCTCTTGCGGTACATCCACACGATACATACCACCATTCCAGTAACGGAAGGTGAAAGGTTCGATCGCATGGGTATCCGAGAGATTGTAGGTGGGAACGCTGGGAATCAGATCACCATCATCTGGTACAACTACATTGCTGTTGGAGACCATTTGTGGGACATCCCATTGCGGTAGGGACGGTGTCGTGACAGTTGGCAATTCGAGTGCTATAGCACTGCGAACAAATACGATGTTGGGGTTTGCCACGGCCGCAACAAAGAGTCCAACCACGAGAGTGGTTTCAAATATCATACTGAGAATACTCATCAAGTATGATTTGGTGCTCACTTCCCACTGAACCCTCTTCCTGTAGCTTAATCTACCTATAAAATAGGTTAGGGAGAGCGAAGTGGGAACCGTGCCGATCCACATGAACCAAGGGCCATCAAGCGTGATGCCGATAGCGACGAGGCACAACCCAAGTATCAACTTGTAGTTCTGATACCGAGCCATGCTGTGGTTCCATGGGAATGGCAAGTCTTCTTGCGATTTCTTGCTTTTTTTTAATGGCCAGAACAAAGCGATGATGAGTAGGGCAAAGCCTAGCTCCATAAAGATCGCTTCGTTCTTCCTACCACCGCTTAGTGTGGACTTACCCAGATATTGCTCAGGGTCCATCCAGCCATAAGTGCGGTCATCGACACTAACAAAATCGCTAGGGGCCTTGGAACTTACGCCCAAACGAAATTCGCCAGCGGCGGTTATGCCAATTTCCTGACCTACTCTCACCTTGGTCCCCGGAAGGACTTTGACGGTACTAGAAGCAGGCATCGCATACTGGATATAGAGGCCGTTGCCGGTATCTATCCAGATTTGCTGGTAGCCAAAATACCCCTCTAGTGGGTCGGGAGTGTTGACGACGATACCCGGGGCGATTGCCCTGATGGGTGTGCCTGCGAGCACTTGCCAGGTGGTGGCGGTAGTTCCTTGCGGATCTATGCGCACATCACCGTAGTGGGTACTGATGGGAATGTTTCCATCAACGGGACTAACTAACCAAGTGCTCGTGGAGGGGATCCACCAAGCGTAGATTAGGAGTCCGGTACCCACAATGGCAAAGGTTGTGCGAAAACTCAGTCCGTGCTGGGCACCCATGATCACGAAGATCAGGGCAAACGCGAGGACGAACCAGATCCAGTTGGCGAAGAGCCAGTGGGCGAGGTTGCCTCGTCCAGTTTGAACCGTTTCTTGCACTTCTACAGAGGAGTCGGGGACGGCGAGAGCGATCTTTTCTGGCAGACTTTCGTTGACGCTTGCTTCTCTATTGATGAGAGATGCGGCATCAAGATTCTTGCCAGAGATCACGTCACGGACGTTTAAGTGTGTATGATTACCACACTGTGGCGTCTCGTCACCTCGGCACACCACTCCACCATAACCGGTAGTATTCCCCTGGTTGCTTTCAGTACCGATGATGTTGCCAATCTTTACAGATTGACCAACGGTGACCGAGAAGCGACCATGGAGAATTTTGGCTTCGCGACACTTATTTTTGATGTAGACATACGTGTTGCTAAGGCCGTCAGTACCCACCTTGGTAACTTCGCCGTTAATGGGCGACAAGACTGGGGCACCTCTGCCGGCGGCAAGATCATAGGCGTAGTCGCCATATGAAGCGCCGTGCGGGCCCTGAGTCTGCACAAACTTGGTGTAGGGCCAAGCAAAGGCGAGATCCTCTTGTGAGCAAACGAGTTGCTGGATGAGGGGGGCGGCGGCGACTCGAGCAGGGGGAACGAGCGTCGTGGTCAAGGAAACGAGCAAGAGTGCGAGGAGGACCAGTCCAGGCACGCTTTTGTGGGGGGTATTGCGCAGCGTGCGCATGGGGTTTCTGAGCCTCCTTTGGACTCATAAGATATATTACTTGCTCCGCGTTCTGGAGCATTTTCAGGTACCGCTTAGCGGTATCCGAATTTTGCTCCAGAACCTATAGTTTTAGTTTGTTAAGGTGCAATAGAATTACCTACTAGAGTAGGTTTCAACTAAATAATTATCGGGATTTACGCGTAGGAGTAAGTAGTGAGACTAAGAGATCAATATTATCGGCGGCTCTTTGACCTAGTGATCTTTTTTTTGGATTACTAGGTTTAGGAGTATCTACTTCCTCATTAGATGTCGTCATCATCATTGCTCTGGCAATCGTAGTGCGATCAATACCATCTAAAGGAACATCTCCGTCAAGCATGCTTTTCCAAAGCTTGGGAGTGGGATTAAGGGATTTTAGTTCATCTAAGGCAGTTTTACGAATGTCTCGATTTACCTCTGGAGTTGGTAGATTAACAATTTCCCAGTTTGCTGGCAAATTTCTAGCTGCAATTGCAGCGTTAACTTTAGTTAATGGAACTAACTCTTGTGTGTCTGCCTGTCGTACATATACATCACGTCTATAATTTGACAAAAATTGTTTGGTAGATAGAATTTTATCGTATTCGGTAGCATTTTGGAGATTGGCAAGTGCAAGTTGCAATTTGGCTTTGTCATGACGCTGTTTGGCTTCGGCAGTTGCCTTTTGATTGCGCTCAAGCATCACGGAGTTGGCAATATTTTGGAGAGTAGGGTTTGAAGCGGTATTTTCAAAAATGATTCTTAATATTTCAGCCGTTTTTTGAGCCACTACACCTGGTCTCATGCCATTTTCAGCCAAATTTTGAGCGGCTGAGTTGGTGGCGTGCTGAGCTAGCTCAGCATCGTTTTGAGTCAAGGGTATGCCAGCTAGAGCAGCACCTGTGACATCACTGATAAATTTTTGAATACCTCCAAGTTCCCCTATTGCCATACTGAGAATGCCAGCGCCACCTGAGGAGCCTTTTTCACCTTTGGCAAATCTAACAGCGAGCGGGATATCTTGTCGTATTGATGCGTTACCGGGATTTGATATAGTGAGCTTACCAATCTCAGGCGTGGTACCGTGCTTACTCCTATCCCACCTGGCTCTGAGCTTCTTTCTATCTGATAGTGCGGACTGGAGAGTATTTTGAGACCATGAGGTAAGTGCATTGAGGGGGTATGTATCTGTATCGGTGCCAATCCCTAATTCGGCCATATTCACAACAATCGAGTCGCCCCCCTGATTTTGAGGTCTCGATTGAATAGAAATAGTCGCACCTCTTTTGCCAGTCTCGTTGGGAATAATTGAAGCAATGATGGCAGGACCTAACAATTTCCAGTCGCCCAGCAAAGCACCTATGAGCAAGCTTTTTGGCGGAATATGTAATAGTTCGATTTCTTGTCCCTGGACAGTCCTGCGTAATGATTCGGCAGATCTTTTTTGCGTACCCTGGGTAAAGGTATTTTCTGCGGTTCGTTGCGCAATACCTAGATTGTGACTAGTTGTGATCGGCTCGATATGATGAGTGACGCTGGCTAAATCTAGTGATGGCTCGTTTGCGCCGCATTTGCATGGTAGCTGCCCGCAACTAGGACAATGGATATCGCCCATTTTTTCGATAACTTGACGTGCAATGACTTGGGCTTGTTCGAGGGCTAGCTTGTTCTCTTTGGCTGTAGGTACTGACCAAGTTACGTCGCCTCCTGGGAGTGGAATGGCAGTAGACATAGCTAGCTGGACGGCATTGGTGATAGCCTCCATTCGGATTGGATCTGCCTGGATAATCTCTGGGATAGCTTGAAAAGCTCTGGATGCGATAGCGAATTTGTTAAATGAAGTCCCAAACATTTCTTCTGGTAGTGGGACTAGACCTGCTCTTATCGCTAATGCATCAATAGGCATAGCTAAGGGAGCAAAGATTGTCGTAGCAATGGCAGTTAACATGCTCTCTGTTTTTTGCAGAGCCTGTTCTGGTTTAGAGGTTGGTACTGCCGACTTGGGGGTAGCGCCTTTATTATTAGTGGCTGCAACAATTTCGGCTTGAGTGGGGGCTGGTTTCCCGGTATGAGCGAGAGACACAGAAGATTCGGTTAGAGTAGCAGGGAGTGTGGAATAGGTATTACCGGTATCTGGGTCGACGGCAGTAAATACCTCTTGGCTAATAAAAGCGCCAAGCATGGTGAGTAGACCGGTATTTTCACTTCCCTGTTCTGGAACAATACTACCATCTAAATTGCTAAATGATTCTCGCCAAAGTGATTGAAGCATAAATTATTACTCGGTAAATTCCGCATCAATATAATCTGAACCTTGTGATTTTTTTGGTGCAGCATCACCATTTTTAATTGAGTTGAACATATCCATAATATCTTGGAGACTTTGGGCGACTACGACGGCGGAGGTAGCGCCTTGCTGTTCGGCTTCTGAGGACTGTTTGCGAGCATCGGCAAAGTCTTTCTCAGTGTCGGCAGCAGTTCTACGGGCTTCGTTCATCTCTCGTTGAAACTCTAGGGCTTCGTCTCTTTGTCTTTTTGTCTCTGCTTCGGCTGCAACTTTTTGGACAGCAGCAGTTCTGGCACTTACTGTGGCAGCGTGTTTGGTTTTAACGCCAGTCACGACTTGTTTGGCTTTTTCTTTGCCCCATTTACCCAGACGTTCTACAACAGTGGGTCCATCTGGTTCAGTTGCTTGGAATGCACCCTTGGAAATATCTTGTACTGTAAAAGCAGTAGCGATGCCAACGGCTTCTAACCAAGATTTTTCTGCGACCTGTCTCATCACTTCGAAGCTTGCACTGTGAGGGACTTCTGGTTCGGTGGCCTTGCCAACTTCGGATAGAGGATTAAGAAAACCAGCTTCTTGGAGTAGAGTGGCAGTAACTAGGAGGGTTGTAGGGGGATGTGCTTGTTCAGGTTGTGCAGCGATCCCAAATGTCTCTTGGAGAAGAATATTTTTGAGTGAATTAGGATTGGCATCAGGATTTTCTGGTACTGCGGCTGCGTCAAAGGTTTCTCGCATTATTGTTTCTAATATACTCGCCATAGTTTTTTCCTTTATGTATTTGTTACGTATGTTGTATTTTACTACAAGCTTGCAAGTAGTCATTGTAGTAATGAACGCCCCGGAGTAATAATTGTTGCTTGCGCAACAAAGATTGCTCCGGGGGAGGTGTGCGTTCATGGGTTATGGGTCCCCTACGGAGTAGGGTTTGCTACTGACCAGCAGGCAGGTGGAAGCTGACCTGTGCCAACTACATCTGTCTCGCTCCGGTTGTCCAGAACAAAAACTCCGCCGCCGAGCGCACGTGCCATAGGGCCAGCAAGCGTGTAGCAGTTTGCTTCGCCAGGGTAGGCATTGGGGCAAAGCGGCCACTTCTCGTTTTCCGCACCGGTTAGGGTGTGGCCCCAAAGGTTGGGTGAGTGGAGTGTCCACGTGGTCCCTGCGGGGAGATAGCCTGTAGCTGGCGCAATGATCTGATCCTCAGGTAGGTTTGCAAAGTTAGAGGCGATCAGTTGACCGGCAACGCAGACAGCAACCTCAGGGTTGCGGTCAAACAGTGTGGGGTCAGGCGGGCCAGAGACGGGGGCCAGGGTGGGGGCCAGTGTTGGGACAGGGGGTGCGTTTGGATCGGTCGGGATGATGGGCGCCGTGGCAGGGGGCTCGGTTGGGGGCAGCGGGGTGCTGGTGGGGAAGAACTGTGCGCCAGTGGTGGGTGTAGGGAAGAAGTTCACCGTTGGGATTACCACGTTTTCGCCGTCCGCTTGTAGGCAGTCGCCGCCGTTGTTAAGACATCCAAACAAGATTGCTCCTGCTTGAGATTGGCTGGCGTATTTCACACCTTGCTCCTCGAGCTTGGGTGTTGCCACGGCAAAGATGATCCAAAGGGCCATGACCGCGATCAGTGGGCCACCGAGGAGGGTGCCAACTTCTGCGATGATAGCGCCACCGATGGTCCGGCCTTTCGCCATGTGCTTGCGGATTTGACGGATCTCGTATAGGATCCAAAGGACGGGCCAAATCCCAGCGAAGAAAATGATCCAAATGTTGTAGGTATTTTCGATACCATTCATGATTTACTCCTTGTTGAGTGAGAAAGACGCTGTGGGCGTCTTTTTTGGTTTGACACAAAATGTGTCTGTTGAGTCGTGACTACCGCGCTGGTAGCTCGACTGTGTTATTGAGATGAACGGCCTCCACCGCATCTTTCTTCACCCAAGGAGAAAAATCTATTAAACCCATGAACGTGTTAAGGTGCCAAGGAACACCAATAGGTTCGGCGCAATTGCCGAGGATTGGAGTTGCTTAGAAGTAATAGTTACTATGTAACTAATATGTAGAATATTATACTCCTGCGAGTCAAGTTATGGGACTTAAAGTAGTACTATACTAATGTTCCTACATTCGCACTTGAAACGCACCACCTTGTTGTTTAAGTAATTCCAGTTCCTTAGTTACAGGAGTTACGCACCTCCCATTAATATCGCCTCGTAATGCTTGATTCGGTTA